>JBGSRQ010000211.1:0-4023 GCA_041737515.1 Rhodobacterales bacterium
GCACCTTTGCCGACCGCCTGCGTGCCCGGCTGGTTGTGGCCCGCACGTCGCGCTATGCCCAGCCGCAGGCGCGCACCGCCCTGCAACCCCACGCGATTGCGGTCTTTCTTCAGGCCGAAGCGCATCGGGGGCTGGCCGAAACCTGCCATTTGCCGATGCGCCAGATGGTCCGCGCCCTGATCGCGCGGGATGATCCCCGCCAGATCCTGATCAAGCCGCACCCCAAGGACACCGACCCCGCGACGCGGCGGTTCCTTTCACGGCTGCGCGATACGCGGGTGCATGTCGTGGACGCCAACATCCATGACATGCTGGCGGTGGCCGATGTGACGGTGACCATAAATTCAGCCGTGGGGATCGAATCCATGTTGCACGGCGTGCCGGTCGTGTTGTGCGGGCAGGCCGACTTTCACCATGCTGCGGTGACGGTGCGGCGCGCCTCTGATCTTGATGCGTCACTCGAGGAAGCAACTGCAAGGCATTGGAACCATGACGCATTTCTGCACTGGTATTTTGCCCGGAATTGCCTGAACGCGGGCAAGCCTTCCCTTGTGGACGACTTTTTGGCCAGGGTTGCGTCACATCTCGCGGGCGCGCTTAATCCTCCATCGCCTCCAACTCGTCGATGAAGCCTGCAATCATGCTCAGTCCCTTGTCCCAGAACTTAGGGTCGCTGGCGTCAAGGCCGAAGGGGGCCAGAAGTTCTTTGTGGTGCTTTGACCCGCCGGCCCTGAGCATGTCGAAATACTTCTCTTCGAACCCCGGCAGACCCTCTGCATAGGCTGCATAAAGCGCATTCACCAAACCATCGCCAAAGGCATAGGCGTAAACGTAGAAGGGTGAATGCACGAAATGCGGGATATAGGCCCAGAATGTTTCGTATCCGGGCATGAAATCAAACACATCGCCCAAGGATTCCGCCTGAACGCTCATCCACAGCGCGTTGATATCCTCGGGCGTGAGTTCACCTTCGCGGCGCGCGGCGTGCAGCTTGCATTCAAAGTCGTAGAACGCGATCTGGCGCACGACGGTGTTGATCATGTCTTCGACCTTGCCCGCCAGCAGGGTCTTTCTCTCGGCAGGGGTTTTCGCGCCATCCAGAAGTTTGCGGAAGGTCAGCATCTCGCCAAAGACGCTCGCCGTTTCGGCCAGGGTCAGTGGTGTCGACGACAAAAGCTCCCCCTGACCCGCCGCCAGAACCTGATGCACGCCGTGGCCAAGTTCATGCGCCAAGGTCATGACATCGCGTGGTTTTCCCAGATAGTTCAGCATCACATAAGGGTGCACCGTGCTGACCGTCGGGTGGGCAAACGCCCCCGGCGCCTTGCCGGGTTTCACGCCTGCATCAATCCAGCCCTTGTCGAAAAACGGGGTCGCGAGTGCGGCCATTTCCGGAGCGAAGGCGGCATAGGCCTCGGTCACCGTGCGCCGCGCAGTGGTCCAATCGACCAGCTTTGGCGGCTCAAGATCAAGCGGCGCGTTGCGGTCCCAGACCTGCAACCGCTCCAGCCCCATCCACTTGGCCTTCAGGCGGTAATAACGGTGGCTCAGCTTGGGGTAGGCGGCGACAACGGCATTGCGCAACGCCTCGACCACCTCGGGCTCCACATGGTTTGACAGATGCCGCCCGGTCTGTGCGGTTGGCATTTTGCGCCAGCGGTCCTCGATTTCCTTTTCCTTGGCCAAGGTGTTGTGAACGCGGGCAAAAAGCTTGATGTTCGCGCCGAACAAATCGGCCAGAGCACGCGCGGCCGCCTCACGTCTGGCACGGTCGGAATCGGTCAGCAGGTTCAGCGTGGATTCAAGGTTCATGGGCTCGGCCTCGCCCGAAACGGTGAACATCAGCCCGGCCATGGTCTCGTCGAACAGCCGGTTCCACGCGGCAGCACCCACGGCGGATTGATCATGCAGAAACTTCTCCAACTCGTCCGAAAGCTGGTAGGGCTGCATCGCACGCATCCGGTCGAACACGGGCTTGTAGCGGGCAAGATCGGTGTTTGCAGCCAGAAGGGCCGCCAGATGGGTTTCCTCCAGACGGTTGAATTCCAGCGTGAAGAACACCAGGGGCGTGGTGAATGTGGTGATCTTGTCTTGCGCGTCGGCCATGAATTTGCCGCGCTCGGCGTCCACGGTGTTCTGGTAATAGCGCAGCCCCGCGTAGGACATCAGCCGCCCGGCGGTCACGTCGATCGCTTCGTAAGCCAGCACGCAGGCCAGCATCCCCGTTGCATCAAGGCTGGCCAGTTTTCCCTCATAACGTGCCGCGAATTCGCCGCAGGCCTGTTCAACCCAGCCCATGTCGCGGGCAAATTCCGGCGCGTCGGGGGCAGCGTAAAGATCGGTCAGATCCCATTCCGGCAGATCGCCAAAACCGCCGCTTGCAGCGTTTGCATCGAAAACCGGGCGGGGCAGGGGAAGCGTCATCGGGGAAACCTTTCTTCTGTTGCCTTGCATCTAGGGGTGCGGGGCGGCCCTCCGCAACCCTTTGCCCTTTTTCTGTTCTCAAATATCCCGGGGGTCCGGGGGCTGGCCCCCGGCTACCGCCAGCAAGGCGCGCAGGCCATCAAGGGTGTCAATCTGGTCCACACCCTTGTCATGGCGCCAGCGCAGCATGCGGGGGAACCGAAGCGCAATGCCCGATTTATGGCGCGGGCTGGCTTGAATGCCTTCGAAAGCAATCTCGAACACCAGTTCGGGGGGCACGCGGCGCACCGGGCCGAAACGCTCCAATGTGTTCTTGCGGACCCAAGCGGTGATCTGGCCGAATTCGGCATCGGTCAGGCCGGAATAGGCTTTGGTGAAGGGCACAAGGTCGTTGCCATCGCGCACCGCAAAGGTGAAATCGGTGTAAAGCGTGGCCCGCCGCCCGTGACCCGCCTGTGCATAGACCATCACCGCATCAACGGTCATCGGATCAAGCTTCCATTTCCACCAGTCGCCGCGCTTGCGGCCCACGAAATAAGGCGAAGCGGCGCGTTTGAGCATCAGCCCTTCGGCCATCCGGTCCCGCGCCGTCGCACGGTTTCCGGCCAGAGCGGGCCAGTCGGCAAAGCGGATTGCGGGCGACAGGTCAAGCGGCAGACCGGGCGGCAGCGTTCTGATGATCCCCTCAAGAGCGGCGCGACGCGCGGCAAAGGGGCGGGCACGCAGGTCAATCCCGGCCTGCTCCAGCAGGTCATAGGCAAGCAGTCGGGCGGGGGCTTCGGCCAGCAGCTTTTTCGGCACGGTTCTGCGGTTGATCCGGGGTTGCAGCGCAGCGAAGGCTTGTGGCTTGCCGTCACCCCAGGCGACGATTTCGCCATCAATCACGGTGCCCGGCGGAAGGAAGTCGGCCAGGGGCGCAAATTCCGGGAAACGGTCAGTGATCAATTCTTCGCCGCGCGACCAAAGCGCAAAGTGGCCGGGGCGCACGATCAGTTGCCCGCGGATGCCGTCCCATTTCCATTCCGCGATCCAGTCGGCGGGCGGGCCGAGCTCTTCGGGGGCAAGCTCCAGTTGTGCTGCCAAAGCAAAGGGATAGGGCCGGGCTGAAGCCGCACCTTCGGGATCCGGGGCGATCAGCTGGGCATAGGTCGTGGTCAGTGGTGACCAGTTGCCCATCAGGCGGTGCGCCAGTGTTGCCTCGTCGATCCCGGTGGCGATTGCCATTGCGCGGGTCATCAGACCTTGGCTCACGCCCATGCGGAAGCCGCCGGTGATCAGCTTGTTGAACAAGAACCGCGCGTCGGGCGCAAGGCTCGCCCATGCGGCAAGGATCGCTGCGCGGCGGGATTCGGGGGGCTGTCCGGCAAGGGCTGACAGGTGCAACAGCCAGTCTGACAGGCTGCGGTCGGATAGAGCCTCGGGCGGCGGCAGGATCAGGGCGATGGTTTCGGCCAGATCGCCGACCATGGCATAGCTTTCCTCGAACAGCCACAGGGGCAGGTCTGCGACTTCGGCCGCCCAAAGGCGCAATTCGGTGGCGGTGACGGTGCGTTTGGGGCGGCGGCCCGACAGCAGGGCGGCGGTCCACAGGCGGTCGGG
>JBGSRQ010000230.1:0-8888 GCA_041737515.1 Rhodobacterales bacterium
GGGCGGGACCAGATGGCGCGGGACCAGACGGCGCGGGGCTGTCGGGGCGTCCGGGGAACGGTGTGACGGCGGGGGCCTGCGGCGACAAGGCGCCCCGATCCCTGTTTTGTGCATCCCTGGACATCGTATGGCTCCCGCAAGAATATCGAACTGATCGGTTCGATTGTTGACATAGCGCGAAGACCCTGCCAGAACAAGAGTAAATCGAACCACACGGTTCGATAGCTGGAATGATCTAGACGCAACACTCGTGAAAGCGACCGATGACTGCCACAGATGCTCAGGAAACCGACGCACTTCCACCGCGGCTTGGACGGTTCGGGGCCGGTCAGGACCCCGCGAAGCGCGACCAGATCCTCGACGGCGCCAATATCGTCTTCAGCCGGATGGGCTTTGATGCGGCAGGAATCGCCGACATCACGCGCGAGGCTGGCGTCTCCAAGGGCACGATCTACGTTTATTTCGACAGCAAGGACGATCTTTTCGCCGCGTTGATCGACCGACAGCGCGAGCATCTGTTTCGCGACATCACCGCCGCCCTCGACATGCCCGGCAGCACCGTGGATCGGCTGCGCACCTACGGGGTGACGCTGACCGGCCTTCTGTGTTCCGCGCAGGTCGTTCAGGCGCACCGCATCATCATCGGCATCGCAAGCCGCAAGCCAGACATTGGCGCCACCTTTTACGAAAAGGGTGCGCGGCGGGGTATGGCCCTGTTGCGGGGGTTCTTGGACCAGGAGATCGCGGCGGGCCGCGTCTTGCCCTGCGACACCGCTCGCGCGGCGCAGCAATTCGTGGAACTGTGCCTTGCCGGACTATTCCGCCAGCGCCTGATGGCCTTTTTGCCCGATCCGCCGAATGACGATCAGGTTGCCGAAAATGTCGATGCCGCCTTGCGGGTTTTCTCTGCCGCATATCTTTCGAACCAAGCATAGGTGCGCGCCGGGGCAGCCAGCCTGCCATGGGCCTACATCCATCGAGCGATCCCAGCGCAACAGCACGCATTGCGCGCGTCAATCTGCGACGCCCGCCGCAAGGCCCTTGGTTAAGCGGCGCATCCCGCCCACGGCGGTGGTTGTCGCCTTGCTGGACCCGGAATGGCTAACGGAGATTGTGAGGTGATCGCCGCAGGCTGATCCCTTCCGTCTTGGCCCGCAGGGTCGCTCTGGCCAGCAAGGATCGGCGCTTTCTTGCCTTCGACCGGCCGTCAAGCGGTGATCCTGAGGCTGGAGATCAGGCCGTCTTGCAGGCCAAAGGCAAAACGCAGGACCAACGGGCTACCGGGGAAATCACCCTGAACATGGGCGCGCACGATGGTCTTGTCACCCTCGGTCGTGTGGTCGATTGGCGTAGCGCTGTGATTGTATTTGGCCTTGGCAGCTTGCCACCAGACCGCGATGGCCTGTGGGCCAATATGGGTTTCACCCTCATCCAGGACTTGTGCCGTGGGGGCAAAGGCCGTGGCCAGAGTGTCAGAGCCGCTTGCGTTGAAATAAGCAGCAATCGCGGGGGGAAGCATCATGGGTCTCTCCTTTTGACAGGTCCAAGATAGGGCTGGACCAAAGCGGACATAACCGGGATAAAACGGGATGATCTAATGACGGAATCGGGATAATGAATGGTCTCAGATCATTGGAGTCCGTGCAGGCCGTCGCCCGGCGCGGCTCTATTAGCGCGGCCGCGCTGGATTTGGGCATGTCGACCACGGCATTGTCCCATACCCGACCTGACAAGAAACATGTCAGACACTGGCGCCCCAGTGCGAAACAGCGCCTTTCCGGCGGCGAGATGAACCGAACGTGATCCGAGAAACAGGGTTTCGAAGATTTTTGACATGACTGCGATCAAATGCGTGAGGCGCTATGACTGCAATAAGGAGGAAACCTCAATAGAGAGACTCCGATGCACCTGATCCCCTTGACCCTGCTGGCCGCGTCCCTGCCCGGCTTGGCGTTTGCCCAAGAACTGACGGCCCATGGCAATTTTCGGCACATGATGCACACGGGCGAAACTGCGGGCGTTGTCGCACTTGACACGCTGGCGGTCCCGTCAGGCTGGGGCGTCGGTGCAACGGCCGGTCTGCAGGGCGAGGTGGTGATCAGGAATGGCGCGGTTCTGGTCAGCCGTGGCGATGATCCTGACGCGCGCCTGACCGCGCCACAGGCCGGGGAAGAGGCGGTCATTCTGGCTTATGGCACGGTTACGGACTGGCAGGAGGTTGCAATTCCGCATGACATGGCACCTGACCGCCTGACGCATTTCATCGAGATGCAGGCGGAACGTCTTGGCCTTGATGCCGCGGGCGGTTTCCCGATCCGTGTGAAGGGAAGCTTTCCGCAACTGGTCTGGCATGTTGTGACGGGCGAGGCCCCCGCGGATGGCGGGCAAACGGGGCATGGTGGCCATGCCAATAGCCAATCCGGCATGAACCTGTATGACGAGGCAGGGGCAAGCGGCGAGATCATCGGCGTTTATACGGGTGCGGCACTCGAGGGCATCGCCTCGCATCCGGAGGAGAGACTGCACCTGCACTTTCTGTCCGAGGACGGCACGCGTTCGGGGCATGTGGACGAGATTGCCATCCCGGCAGGCACCACACTTTTGCTGCCAGCGGCGAAGCAGGCGGCGGCACATGACCCGGCGATGCACGACGCAGCCCCCGTCTTGAGTGAAGGCGGCCAGTCGGCTTTTGCCGCGATTCAGGAAATCACCGCCGCACTGATGGAAGACCCCGCGACGGATTGGGCCAAGGTCGATGTCGAGGCTCTGCGTCAGCATCTGATCGACATGGACAATGTGACCCTTCGCGCCGAGGTCGTCCGCGAAGATACCGGCGGCGGGGCGCGGTTCATCGTCACATCGACCGATGCGGCGGTCACCGCGTCGATCCGTGCGATGGTTCCCGCCCATGCAGCCACGATGAACGGCGTGGAAGGTTGGGCGATGCAGGCCGAAGAGGTGGCTGGCGGTGCGGCGCTGACCGTTACCGGAGTGGACGCAGCCCGCATCCGCGCCCTAGGCTTCATCGGCTTGATAACTGTCGGCATGCACCATCAGGCCCATCACATGGCGCTCGCTTCCGGTCAGAACCCACACAAACATTGAGGAATCGCATGAAACATCTTCTCCTGGCGTTGGGCACCCTCGTGCTTCCCCTGCCCGCCCTGGCCGAGGTGCTCGACGTGCAGCCCGTCGCCCCCGGCATTTGGGCCATCGAGGGCCCCGCAGACCAGCGCAACGCCGACAACCTTGGCAACAACGCCACCTTCGGCCTGATCGAGACCACGGCGGGCGCGGTTCTGGTCGATCCGGGCGGCACTTGGGCGGGGGCGGAAATGCTGCATGGGGTGGTGCGCGGGCTGACCGATCAACCTGTCACCCATGTGATCAATACCGGCGGCCAGGACCATCGTTGGTTGGGCAACGGCTATTGGCTGGCGCAGGGTGCGACGGTGATTGCCTCGGCCGATGCGGTGGCGGACCAGCAGGCGCGGGGGTCGCTGCAATTGACCATGCTGTCGCAACTGGTTGGCGCGGGGTTAAACGGCACGGAACCGGCCTTTGCCACCGTCACATTTGAGAAGGACCATGTTCTGGAGCTTGGCGGGCGGGTGATCGAGATCCACCACAGCGGGGCCGCTCACACACCCGGCGACAGCTTTGTCTGGTTGCCGGAGGCGCGCACTGTGTTTACCGGCGACATCGTCTATGTTGGCCGTATTCTTGGCGTGATGGAGTTTTCCGACAGCGCCGCATGGCTGGAAAGCTTCGCCGCCATCGAGGCGCTCGACCCTGAGCATCTCGTCCCCGGCCATGGCCCTGCGACCACGCTGGCGCAGGCGCAGGCGGATACGCGCGACTATCTGATGAACCTGCGGACCATGATGCGGGCCCACATCGACAATGGCGGCGACATCATCGGATCGGTCGATGTGGACCAATCGGCCTTTGCCCATCTGATTCAGTTCGAAGCGCTTGCCGGTCGCAATGCGCAGGCGGTGTTCCAAAAGATGGAATGGGAATAGGGGCCCGAGAGGCGCATATGTCAGATACACGCGGGCAAGGGGCAGGTCACAACGCGATCACCTGTCGTCCATCTTCGCGCCACTCCGGCAATCCGCCGTCCAGCCGACGGGCCTTCAACCCCCGTTTGCGCAGCGCCGTAACGGCTTGATATGCGTAGACGCAGTAAGGGCCGCGGCAATAGGCGACGATGTCGGATCCGGGATCGAGCGTAGCCGCAGTCCGGTCAAGATCGGCAAGCGAGACATTCTGCGCACCCGGAATGTGGCCCATCGCGAATTCATCGGGTGGCCTGACATCGAAGATGGTAACAGACCCCTCCTCAATGCGTGCGGCCAGTTCGTCGCGGGTGACGGGCTCAGGAGCATCTGCACCATCCGACAACCCGCGCAGAATGCGTTCAACCTGCGCAAGATTGCGTTCCGCCACCACGCGGATCAGGTCCATCAGTGCCAGGGTTTTTGCGTCGCTCAACCGGTAGAGCACCGACTTGCCCTCGCGGCGGCTGGTAACCAGCCCGGCACGGCGCAGGTGCTGCAGATGTTGCGAGGCGTTGGCGATTGTCAGGCCGGTCTTGTCCGCCAGCGCCTCAACCCCACGCTCCCCCTGTGCGATCTGTTCCAGCAGCACTAGACGCGCAGGCGCCGAAAGCGCGCGGGCAACCAGTGCATATTCCTCCAGCAGCGCGGCTTTGGGGCTGATTGACATGGGGAACCTCTCGATATTACAACATTCAAGCGATTACTTGATTATTAGCGATTCCCCTGACCCCCGCAAGTCAGAAGGCAAAGCCATGATGTCCGAGACGATCCTCGCCAAAGAACCGGTTCTGCGACTTGGCATCCGCGAGAACCGGGCGCAGTTCACCCATCAGCTGATCCAGGTGCTGCTGGTAGGCTTTGCCATCGGCATGATGCGCACCGTGATCCCGGCGCTGGCGGAAACCGAGTTCGGAGTCGCGCGCGGGTCGTTCCTGCTGCTGACGGCCTTTGTCGTGGCGTTCGGCGTCGTCAAGGCGGTGAGGAACTTCGTGGCCGGTCGTCTGTCGGAACGCATCGGGCGGCAAAAGGTGCTGCTGTGGGGATGGATCATCGCGCTGCCCATTCCGGTGATGATCTGGGCCGCGCCGAACTGGGGCTGGATCGTTGCGGCAACAGTGCTGCTGGGTGTCAATCAGGGTCTGTGCTGGTCGATGACGCAGACCTCAAAGCTGGACATCACCCGCGCCGACCAACGCGGCCTGACGATGGGGCTGAACGAGTTTTCCGGCTATGTCGGCGTGGCGCTGGCCGGGGTGATTACCACCTATGTGGCCGAGGCACTGGGCGCGCGGCTGGGGCTGTTGCTGTTCGGTCTGACTGTGATCGGTGTCGCGCTGGTTCTGACCGTTGTCTGGGTCAAGGACACTCTGCCTTGGGCGAGGGCCGAGACAGCTGCCCACAAGATCAGCGCGCCGAAATTCCCGCCGCGCTATCCGCAAGGCGTCCCTGAGCACCCGTCGACGCGCGAGGTTTTCGCTTTGATGAGCTGGCGCGACAAGCGGCTGATGGCCTTGTCACAGGCAGGCCTAGTCGAGAAGTTCGTCGATGCATTGGTCTGGGTGATCTTTCCGGTGTTCCTGGTCGCAAAAGGGGCCAGCCTGACCGAAATGGGCTGGATCGTTGGCGCCTATGGTTTTGTCTGGGGTGGATCGCAATTGGTCACCGGGCGGTTGTCGGATCATGTCGGGCGGTTCTGGCCCAACGTTCTGGGGATGTGGATCAGTGGCGCTGGCGTGCTGATGGTCGTGCTGGGCAGTGGCGCTGCGTGGTGGGCGCTGTCAGCGGGCATCGCCAGTCTCGGCATGGCGCTGCTGTATCCGAACCTCGGCGCCAGTGTCGCCGACATCACGCCCCCCGCCTGGCGCGGCTCAGCCATCGGGATCTACCGCTTCTGGCGCGATCTTGGCTACGGCATCGGCGCGCTGCCTTGGGCTGGTCGCACATCTGACCGGTGCGGTGGAGGCGGCGTTCTGGTTCGTCGCCCTGTCGATGTTCGCATCTGGCGCGGTGCTGTTTGTCTGGGGCGAAGAAACCCACCCGCGCCTGAACCCCGCAACCAGAGGAGACCTCGCATGAAACATCTGCTGATCCTGAATGATCCGCCCTATGGCACCGACCGCAGCTTCAACGGTCTGCGCATGGCACATGCGCTGGCAAAACATGATCCGGACGGTGAGGTGACCGTCTTTCTGATGGCTGACGCGGTTCTCTGCGCCAAAGCCGGACAGAAGACGCCCGAAAGCTTCTACAACGTCGAGCGGATGCTGGGCCGCACACTTTCGGCCAAGGGGCGCGTGCTGATGTGTGGCACCTGCATGGACGCGCGCGGCCTAACCGCTGACGGCATGATCGAAGGGGTCGCGCGGTCTACCATGGATGAACTTGCCGAGGCGACATTGGCCGCTGACAAGGTTCTCGTGTTCTGACACCCGTTCAACCAACCCCAATTCAAAACGAGGAGAATCCAGATGAAATTGAAAACCATCATTGCAGCCACGGCCTTCGGCTTCACCATGGTCGCAACACCGATTGCGGCACAAGAAGCCGCCATCGAAGCGATGCAAGAATATCTGATGTTTCAGGATTACGAATCCGGCATTGTCGTGCCCCAGCAGAGCGACCAGACGGTGTTTTAAGCCGCGCTGTTCGTCGACACCCGCGATGCTGCCCAGTTCGCTAAGGCGACCCTACCCGGGGCGGTCAACATCGAGTGGCGCGAAGTTCTGGAGCGGATTGACGAAATCCCGGAAGACCGCATGACCATCCTGTTCTGCAACACCGGCAGTCTGTCCGCGCAGGCAACCTTCGCACTGAGGGTAGCGGGGCGCAGCAACGTGGTTGTGATGCAGACCGGATTCACGGGCTGGCAAAGCGATGCGGCCTTCAAGCCCTAACGTCGCACGGTAAGGCGCCCGGACCGGCAGTCAGGGTCACGGTATCTGTGGCTGAAAACCAGACACGGCCGATCTCGACCGTCACGTTGGATCCGTTCTGCTGAAACTGAAGCGCTTCGCCGATCTGGTTTCCGCGCAGGGTGACGGTGGTCATTTCTTTGTTCCCTTTTCTGAAACCGTGGTTTTGGGATCATTCCCGCCCTGACAATGCAGCAGCACTTCGCCTGTTCCAAAAATGCGAAAGATTTTTGGACGCCTCGAGAATCCCGGCGACATATCCGGTGAAAGGCATGGTGAATGGGATTTGGTGTTTTCAGCCCGGAACAGACGGGAATAAACCTCGTGCCGCAACGTTCTCCTGATGCAGCCGGGATGGCTGTGATCAACACTTGGAGAAGACCATGAAAGCGATGAAAACCCTGCTGACCGCCGGCCTCATGTCGGCAACCGCCCTTGTCACGGGCGCTGTTGCTGCCCCGGCGCCGCGCGCGGTGCCGCCGATCGTGACAGAGTTCGATCACGTCGTGACGGTCAAGATGACCTGGGTCGAACGCCAGGCAAAGCGCCGAGCCGAGCGGCAGGCCGAACGGCGCGGCGGTCGCGACGGAAATTCGAATTCGAACAGCAATTCGAATTCCAACTCGTCCAGCAACTCGAACTCGAACAGCTCGAGCAATTCCAACTCGAACAGTTCGAGCAACTCGAATTCGAACTCGTCGAACAATTCGAGCAGCAACAGTTCGAGCAATTCCAGCTCGAACGGCTCGAGCAATTCGTCCAGCAACTCCTCGAGCGACTCGGACTCCGACGACTGACACGACACCGCCCGATCTTATTGGGAAATCTTGAAACCGGCCCTCAAGGGGCCGGTTTCTTATTGTCCGGCTTGTGGGTTAACCTTTCGTCGCATCCGAGACGAAATCCGGGGGCTGCATAGCAAAAACCGGTCCCGAAGGGCCGGTTCTGAGGTTCCCGGTGGGCGACGTCAGCGTTTGGTGCGGGCCTTGGTGCGATACCAGCCCGTTTCGGACGTGGTGTTGCGCTGCACCTTCACCCGCTCGTCCCGCTCGCCCGGTTGTTCGGCGCGGATGTCGGCGGCAATTTCGGTGGCATCGCGGCGGAACGGGATCACCTGCACGATGGGCGAGCCTTTGGCGATGGTGTGCAATCCGTCCGACCCGGTGGCAAAGAACGGAAAATGCACGGGTGAGCGATAGGTGTCGGTATCGACTATGCCCGAGACCACTTCAAACACCGCGTTCGGGCGATTCAGCGGGTTGATGAACAGGCAGCTCCAGCCCGGAGGGGTGATGATGGTCCAGAAGTTGTGGAACTTGCACGGCGGCATACCTTCGCGGGGGTTGCCCCTGACCTGGTGCATTCCGTGGTTCGACGTCAGCGGGCGGTCGAAATCCCAACCGGTGTTCACGGTCTTGCCGCCATCGGCGATTTCCATGCGCAGGGTGGCGGGCATGGTCAGGATCCAGCCCGTGGTCATCGCATCGAGAAACGGCATGCAGCGTTTGATCGTCAGGCCGGTATCGGTGGTCGAAACGGCATCAGGCGTGATCGCAGGCAGCTTGCGGAACCATTCCGGCAAATAGGTGCGCGCGGGCACGGGCGGGGCGATGACGCCCTCGTCCTTCGGTTCGCACAGAAAGCGGATGGTTTGGGGGGACCGTTGAAAGAACATGCCGGCAACTCCGTTTTGTATGTGTCTGCAAGGACAACGGGCCTGCCAGGGTATTATTCCTCGAAAGATGTGTCTTTCAGGGCCCCGGCCCCGTTGCAGGCCATTCCCAGCTGCACCAACCCGGCGCCGAACACCTCGTCGCGGCCGGGTTCACCCAGATCGACGGCTGACCCGGTCACGGCGCGCGTCACCTCGTCCACCGTCATTTCACCCCGTTCGGCCAGCAGCATGGCTACC
>JBGSRQ010000250.1:0-4419 GCA_041737515.1 Rhodobacterales bacterium
GCGCGCGGTGATTTCGCTTTTCCGGTCCAGCGTCAGCCGCCAGACCCCATCACTCCGCGCCAGCGCCGTGACCCGGTGCGGCATCGCAAAGCGGGTGCCGAATTTCATCGCCTGAATCTCGCCCCGCCAACACAGATCGGCACCGGAAATGCCGGTGGGAAAGCCCATGTAATTCTCGATCCGGCTGGAGGTTCCGGCCTGCCCGCCAATCGCCAGATCTTCGATCACCAGCGCGCACAACCCCTCGGCCCCGGCATAGACCGCCGCCGCAATGCCTGCCGGGCCTCCGCCGACGATGGCCAGGTCGTAGGTCCGATCCTCGGCTGCGGCAAGGCCCAGTCCCAGCCGTGCGGCAATGGCGGCGGGCGTGATATCGGACAAGACCTCATCTGCGCCAAAGATCACATGCGGCTTTGTGTCGGGGTCAAAGCGGCAGCTTTCGCCCAACTCCGCCGCATCGCTGCTGGATGGATCAACCAATCGGATGGGAATCCGGTTGCGCCCTGCAAAGGCCGCCACGTCCCGCACACGTCGATCCTGGGCGGGGCCCACGACCGTCAGCGCGCTAAGCCCGCGGTCAAGCATATTGCGCCGCCGTGCCGCCAGCACCGACACGATGATGTCCGACATCTCGGGGGTGGCGGCCATGAGGTCAAGCACATCGCGGCGCGGAGTGTCTGTGACCCGCGCATCCGAAACCGCGCGGATCGTGTACATCACCGCACCCCCCGTCAGAAACGCGATCTCGCCGATGAACTGGCCGGGGCCAAGGGTATTGGTGCCGATCCGGCCTTGTGTGACGGGATCGACCAGCTCGAATTCGCCGTCCTCCACGAACAGGAACCGGTCCGCCGCATCGCCCGACCGCACGATGATGTCGCCTGCCTTGACCGCGACGGGTCTGCCTGCCTGCCGCAGCAGTTCGACATGCGCCGCAGTCAAAGGCCGGCGCACCATAGTGGACAGGTTTTCTGCCAGACTCTCCACCGAATCCTCCAAATGCCGAAGCCAGCGTCTCAGGTCCGGCGGTTTTCCGCAACCTGCCCGGCGGCCCAGCGGTTCAGCCACGCCAGACCCGCAAGCGACAGCCCCAGCCCAAGGAACGACACGACCCGCACCAGACCTGACAGACCCGAGGCGTCGATCAGGAACACCTTTGCCACCGTCAGCGCGATCACCGCCATGCCGACCCTGCGCAACAGCGCCGACCGGCGCGCGATGGCCTGATACAGCAGCGCGGCACCGACCAGCATCATCGCAAGGGTGTAGCTGTAAAGCTCGGGCTGCGTGACGCCGTAAACGCTCAGATCCCGGCCCTGCCACAGGCGGCGGATTTCAAGCCCGCCATACAACACCACAAACGCCGTGCCGGGGGCAAGAAGTGCCATCCGCGCCGTTCGGCCCAGCCCCGGCAACAGTCGCGAGCCGGCGACCAGCATCAGCCCCGGCACGCCATAAGCCAGAAACAGGCTGTCCAGAATGGCCGGCCCGCGCACCCAGTTCCAGCGGCCCATCACACCGAACAGCGGGTTCATCAGGGTTGCCGCCCCAACCATGCCCGCCGTCGCGATCAGGCCCGCAAATACGGCAAAGGCGATACGCAGGCCCTTCAGCGGCCCGCCAAGGTGCATCCGCGCGATCTGAACCAGCATCACCACCAGCCAGGGCAGTGTATTGAGCATGATGCCCCAATGCGTGAACACTGATTGCCAGCGGTCAAGGTCATTGCCATCGACGGTATCGACCAGCAGCCAACGCGACAAAAGCACGTTGGCAAAGATCGCGGCAAAGCCGATCCAGGCCGTTGTCATCACCCCCTTGGCCTGCGGACGCTCCATCGTCTCGATCAGCCAGAACCCGGCGATCAGGGCGCCAATCGGGGCGGCATGGGTGATGATCACCTCGATCAACGGTGCGTCCAGCGCCCAGGCCACACCGGGATCAACGGTCAGGCGATAGCCCAGAACTGCCACGCCCAACTGGATGAACCAGCTCATTTCCGGCAACCGGAAGCGGCGATCCAGCGCCGCCGCCACCACGACCAGCACCGCAAGCGCCAGTGTAAGCGCCGATTTCGTGGCCAGCAGGAACAGCGCCAGCGCGATCAGCGAAAGCGCCGACAGCGTGGCCCATGCCATGCGTCGGCGGTCCTCATCATCAATCGCGGCAAAGCGCAGGGCCAGCAGAACCATTGCCGCCGCCACCGACATGATCTGCACCGCCCAAGGATAGGCACCAATCACAAGTGCAGGTTCCCACAGCAGTTCCAGTATTGCCGCGGCAACGGGGGCAACCAGCACCGCGCCAAGGCCAAACCCCTTGCCTGCCATATCGCGCCGGAACGCGCGCAACGCCGCCGCACCCGAGATGATCACCGCCATCCCAAGGATCAGCGTCACAGTCCATGGGGCCGCAACCTCCGGCAAGCGGTCCACAATCGCTTGCGACCGAAAGCTGGCATGGACCGGGCCAAAGTTGCCCGGCTCAACCAGCAGCCGCGCCAGAAACGTCACCGACGGCAACAGCGCCAGATCAACCAACCCCCGCGCACGGTAAGGCCAAAGCAGCGACAGAACCGCCAGCAGCATCATCGCGGCCAGCAGGGCCATGCCTTCGGTTTCAGAGCGCGCGTTGGCCAGCAGCAAGAACACCGATACCGCCGCCATCGCCCCCATCGACAGCCGCACCGGGAATGGCGGCCAGCGTTTGAACCGCTGCAACAGCGCCAGGCTCAAGCACGGCCCGGCATGATCAGGCCAAAGCTGCAGCACCGGCACCGCCGTTGCCAGCAATGGCAGCACGATCAACAGCAAAAGCCAGCCGCCAAGCCCAGCCCCGCCGGCAAACATCATGGCCCCGCCGCCAAAACCCAGAGCCAGCGCCAGCACCGACACCCAGCCCCAGCGCCGCAGCGCATCAACCGCAAGCCCGGTCAACGTGATCAGCCCGTAATAGGCGTAAAGAATGGCCGTCGGCCCGGTGCCACCCGCCACCAGGAACGGTGCCAGACCCGCACCCAGCAGCCCTACCGCCACCAGCAACGGCCCGTAAAGCCACCCCAGCCCGATGGCGAGGGCAGCCGTTGCAAGCAGGCCCACAAAGGCAAGGTCCGGTCCGTAAAGCCCATACATGATCCGCCCGGCCACGATGCCCGCAAAGATCGACACAAGGCCCGCGCCGGAAAAGACCGAGGGCAGATAGGCGGTCGACGATCCTTCGCCGTCACCATGGCGACGCCGGATATACTCGCCGGCAACAATCAGTGCGGCACCGAAGGCAATCGCCATCAGCACCCGCACAATCGGTGACAACAGACCCTTCTCGATGCCGTATTGCACAAAGAAGATGCCCGCCAGCGCCAGCGAAAGCGCGGATACCGCGTAAATCCAGTTGTCCTGCAGCCAGCGCCCCAGATCGGCAAAGCGATCCGCCCGCATCACGATGGGCTGGTTCTGGCCCAGATTCGCCGGGGCAGCAGGGCGCGGTTCCGGCTGCGGGTCAGCGGTTGGGAAGGCAGCGGTGGGGCGGGCAGCGGTGGGGGGTGAAACGGCAGCCTGCCGCCACCCCGTCGCCGCACCCTTGGGCATTTCCCGACCCGGTTCGTCGTTCGGATCGGGGCGCGCGTCGGGGATCTGTTCGGACTGTGCATCAGATACAGATCCGGCAGCAGCGTCCGGAAGCGGCGCTGTGGCTGCGGCCTTTGGTGCAACTGCAGCAACCCCGTCGCGCAGGGCAAGATCAAGCTTGCCACGCAGAGCCAGAACCTCGCGCTCCACCCGTTCCAGCCGGTTTTTCAGACCCGAATTCGAGATGAAAAGGATGATCAGGCAGATCGGCACGGCAAGGACCGCAATCAGGACCAGAAGACCCAGAAACACAAACCCATCCATCATACCACCAGACCTTGTTAGCGCGTTGCCTTTTGCATGACGCTATAACGCGGCCCGCGCAAAGAAAAAGTCAGGTATTCCGTGCCTTTGGCGCGGGGTCTTGCACCTCTGCCGCAGTGCCTTGCGCACCAAACAGCCCCGCCAACCCGCGGCTGACCAGATTGCTGACCTTCGGGCGCGGCAATGCCTGAAACGGCATCGGGCGGCACAGGTCCATCGCGGCAACACCGATCCGGGCCGTCAGCGCACCGTTCACAATGCCTTCGCCGAACCGGCGCGAGATCTTGGACAGCACCCCGCCGCCCGCAACGGTGTGGATCAGATCATCGGTCAAAGCCACCGCGCCGGTCGCCACGAGATAGGTGAACACGCGGCGCAAAAGGCCAAGACTGCCCAAGGTGCCCGCCCGCCCGCCATAAATCTGGGCGATGCGGCGGATCATGCGAAGGTTCGAATACAGCGCTGTCGCCACATCTGCCAGCGCCAGCGGCACCAGCGCCGTCACGGTGGCGACCTGGCGCGCGGCAGC
>JBGSRQ010000265.1:0-10371 GCA_041737515.1 Rhodobacterales bacterium
GGCAGCGCCGCGCGTCCCGTCGCCGCCTCCAGCATTGCGGTAAACCACGGGTTCGCAGAAAACGGCCCCTCGATCAGCGTCGGTCCCTGCGCACCGATGGCCGCAAGACATTCGGCCGTCATCAGCGCAAGGTAAAAACCCAAGGCAACCTCGGTCTCGGCGGCGCTACGGTCCGGGAGGCTCCACCCCGAAACGCGGCCCTGAAACGGCCCCGAGTGTTCCACAACCGATGGGAGCAGCATCACGCCGCGGTCAAGAACCCGGCTTGCATCGTTGGCTGTGGCGGTGGCCGCAATGCCGCCCGTCACCATCTCATACTCCCTACCGCCCATGAACCGGGCGGATGGAACCGGGCTCCCAAGCGCGCTGACATTCACCAGCGTATCGCGCGCAGGGTCCAGCGGCACAGCGTCGGCCCCCATCGCCATCGCAATCACCCAGGTGCCGGTTGAAACCACCGCAAAGGGCGGCGAACAGGTCAGCAGATGCGGCAATAGCGATGCGTTGCTGTCATGGATGCCGCACAGGACGGGCACCGGCCCCATTCCAAGCCGTTGTTGCAACGCGGGCAAAAGCGGCCCCAGAACCTCGCCCGGTTTGCGTGGCGGGGCCATTCTTGCAGCGATTCCCAACCGTTCGGGCAGGTTAGAAAATGTGCGAAGATACGGGTTCCACAAATCGGTATGGCAGCCTAGCGAACTTACATCGCAGGCCACCGCCCCGGTCAGCCGGAACCCCCAGTATTGTGGCCACGTCACGATATGCGCCACACGCTTTGCCAGCGTTTCATCTCGCGCCAACAGCCAGTGCAATTGCGCCCCAAGGTTCAACCCGCGCGGCAATGCGGGCGAGCCTGTCCCGGCGAACGGCGGGCGCAGGGCATCATAGGCGGCCCGCACTGCATCCGGCCCGCCATGTTCATAATCCAGCACCGGTGTTGCCAGAGTGCCGTCCGCCGCCAGCAACGCAGCGCAGGCTCCGTGGGTGGTCACTGAAATACCGTCGATCCCATGTGTGGCCTGTATCTGCGCCAGCGCGTCCAGCACAAATGCCCAGATCCCTTCGGTATCGAAATGCGGATAGGGGGGTGCATCAATCACTGCATTTGACCGCGTCAGCACCGCAATTTCAGACCGCGCCGCAAGGTCAACCAGCGCCAGTTTCGCATTGGTCTTGCCGATGTCGATGACGGCAATATGCCTCATGGCAAGCGAAAGACATTGACCAGCGGCACAACCACCGGCGCGTTGTCGGGGTGCGTCTCCATCAGATCAGCCATATGCGCCCACCACCGCGCCATGATGGGCGAGGCAGGCAGATCGTCCATCGCATGATCATCGGTCCGCCACAGAACACCGAACAAGGTGCCCGTCTCCCGGTCCAGATGAATGGAGTAATCGCTGATTCCGGCAGCCTTCAATAGCTGAACGAGATCAGGCCAGATCGCATCATGTCGGCGGATGTATTCCAGCTCTGCCCCTGGCAAAAGCCGCATCTTGAAGGCATATTTCTGCATCAAACCCTCCGCAACAGGCGCGGCAGGGCGATCACGCCGATCAAAAGCAGTCCAAGGAAAATCGACATCACGATCCCCGGCACATTCAGCAACCCAAAGCCGAACGTCACCAAGCCCATGATGAACGCGGCCAGCACGACGCCCGGAATCGTGCCCGACCCGCCAAGAATGTTGATCCCGCCCAGAACCACCATCGTCACCACCTCCAGTTCCATCCCGGTGGCGATGGACGGCCGCGTGGACCCAAGGCGCGAGGTCAGGCAGACGGCCGCAAGTCCGCTCATCACCCCGGTCAGAAGGAACAGGATGAATTTCACCCGCGCCACGCGAATACCCGAAAACTGTGCTGCCGTGGCGTTGTTGCCAATGGCATAGACCGCGCGGCCAAAGGTGGTGCGGTGCAAAAGCGCGTAGAACAGCACCGCGCATACCGCAAACAGCACCAGTTCGAACGAGAACACCCACCAGACATAGCCCTGCCCGAAATAGGCGAAATCGCCAGGATAGGCAGTGAACGCCTGATCACCCAGGATGATGAAGCTTATTCCGCGAAACAGGCTCATCGTGCCGATGGTCACCACGATCGACGGCAGACCCAGCCCCGCCACCAGCGCGCCGTTCACCACGCCGCACAAAATTCCCGTGCCAAGCCCAACCACGACCAGAACCGGCGTGCCGAACCCTGCCACCATCGCCAGCCCCATCGCGGTCGATGCCAGTGCGATGATCGACGCGACCGAAAGATCAATCTCTCCCGCGATGATCAGCATCGCCATGGCAAAGGCAATCAGCGCCTTTTCGGTGAAATTATACGTCGCATCCGACAGATTCCACGCGTTCAGGAAATACGGCGAGGCAAAGGAATTGATCGTGAACACCGCGATGAACACGACAAGCAACAACGCCTCCCAACTGCGCAGGGCACGCGAGACGCGCGATTGCTGGCGGTCGGGCAGGGTGCGTCCGGCGGGGGCCACGCTCATCTAGACCTCCACCTGCTTCAGGATGATCCGGCCCTTGACGCGCGACTGGCTGGCATTGAACGCGACCGCCAGAATGATCGCCGTGCCCGAAATCGCCATCTGCCAGAAGGGCGAGATGCCGACAACCGGCAGCGCATTCTTGATCACCCCCAGAAAAATCGCACCCAGCACCGCGCCGCCGACCGACCCGACGCCGCCCGCAATCGAAACTCCGCCAATCACGCATGCGGCCACCACGTCCAGTTCAAACCCGCCCGCGATATCGACATAGGCAACCGCATAACGCGCAACCCACAGATAGCCGACCAGCCCCGCCAAAGCCCCAGACAGCACGAACGCCGCAAACTGCGTGCGCCCCACATTGATGCCGGTGTAAACTGCGGCATGCGGGTTGCCGCCCACGGCATAGAACGCGCGGCCCAGCGCGGTTCGGGTCAGCAGCACTGCAAAGGCCGCAATAACAGCAATCGCCAGCCAGCTCATCATCGGCAGGCCCAGAAGGAGGCTGCGGGGCAGGGCCTTGAAGGGTGCCGTCATCTCATGCGCGTTGACCCATTTGCCGTTGGTCATAAGGAAGATGATCCCGCGAAAGATCGTCATCGTGCCAAGCGTCACCACGATGGAAGGGATGCCGACTTTCCAGACAAGCACACCGTTCAGCGCGCCAAGGCCGGCCCCCAAGGCCACCGCCGCCAGCACCGAAATCGTCACCGGAACGCCCGCACCGTTCAGCAAGGCCGCCGTCATGCCGCACAGCGCCAGATTGGCCGCAACCGACAGATCAATGCATTTCGTCAGGATCACGATCATCTGCCCGATGGCCAGAATGATCAGCGGCGAGGTATCGTTGAACACCCCTGCCAGATTGACGGGCCGCACAAAGGCCGGAAAGCGCGCGGCAATCAGCAGGGTCAGCGCAAGGATTGCCAGCGCCAGCAGCGCCTCGCGCGATTTCAACAGGGTCATGCGGCCTCTCCTATTCCGGCTGCTGCACGCACCAACGTGTCAGGCGTCATCGCATCGCCCGCCACTTCGGCCACGATCCGCCCCTCGCGCATCACGATCACCCGGTCTGACATGCCAAGGATTTCCGGAATCTCCGACGACACCATGATCACCGCCAGCCCCTGCGCCGCCAGTTCCGCCATGAATTCATGCACGGCCGCCTTCGATCCGATGTCGATGCCCTTGGTCGGTTCGTCCAGAATGATGACTTGCGGTGTGGTCGCCAGCCATTTCGCGATAACCACCTTTTGCTGGTTGCCGCCAGACAAAAGCCCCACATCCTGATCCAAAGCCGCGGCCCGCAGATCAAGCCGCTGGGTATAATCGCGTGCCAGTTTCAATTCATCGGCCAGTTGCAAGAACCCCTTGCGCGACACCGCATTCAACGACGGCAGGGTGACGTTCTGATAGATCGGCAGACCCTTGACCGCCCCCTGCCGCCCGCGATCTTCGGGAACGTAGACGATCCCTGCGGCCACAGCCTCGGACGCAGAGCGGATCACGGCAACCTTGTCGCCAATCCGGCAGGCACCCTTGCTGGGTTTGGTGATGCCGAAAATGGCCTGCATCACCTCGGACCGGCCCGCGCCGACAAGGCCGTAGAATCCCAGAATTTCGCCCCGGTGCAGGGTGAAGCCGATGTCGGCAAATTCGGTGGGGTGGCAGTAACCCGCAACCGTCAGCACGGGTGCGCCGACATTGTGGCTGCGCTTGGGAAAGATCTGATCGACGGTCCGGCCCACCATCAACTGCACCAGCGCGCTTTCCGTGACCTGCGCAATGCGCCCGTCACCGACGAATTGCCCGTCGCGAAAGACAGTGTAGCGATCTGCGATCCGGAAAATCTCATCAAACTTGTGGCTTATGAACAAGATCGCCTTGCCCTGCGATTTCAGGGTTTCAATCAGCGCGTAGAGTTCGTGAATTTCCTTGTGTGACAGGGCCGCGGTGGGCTCATCCATGATCACCACCCGCGCATCGACGGACAGCGCGCGTGCAATCGCAACCAGATGTTTCGATGCAATGCCAAGGTCTTTCAGCTTTTGATCGGGGTTCAGCATCGCGCCGATACTGTCCAGCAATGCAACCGAACGGCGGCGCATCTCGGCCCGGTCGATCAGCCCGAGCCACCCCCGCGGTGCATGGCCCAGCCAGATGTTCTCGGCCACCGACAATTCATCAAACAGCACCGTTTCCTGATGGATCGCCGTCACCCCCGCCGCAGCCGCAGCCGACGCGGAGGTAAAGTGCACGGTCTGACCGTCCAGCATGATGGTGCCTGCGTCTGGCTGATAGATGCCGGTCAAGACCTTGACGATGGTGGATTTGCCCGCGCCATTCTCGCCCACAAGGGCGGTCACTTCGCCAGGGTAAAGGTCAAGCTGCACCGATGACAGCGCCTTGGCGCCGGGAAATTCCTTCGAAATTCCGCGCAGCGAGAGGACGGGTTGCATGAATGATCCTTGAGATAAGAGGGCAGCCCGGCAGAACTCCCGCCGGGCTGCGAACAGATCAGAAGATCGACTTGAACTCTTCGATGTTCGACTTGTCATAGGTGAACGGGTCAGACATTGCGGCCTCACCGTTTTCATCCAGCGTTGCTGCACCGATGCGGCCCATCGGGATGGTTGCGCCGGGTTCCGTGGTGGCGCCCTTCTTGATGTTGTAGGCCAGCATCGTTGCCGCGTAGCCCAGATCAATCGGGTTCCAGATCGCGAAGGATTGTGTCGCTCCGGATTCTACCGCGCCCGCCATCTCCGATGGCAGACCAAGGCCCGTCACATTGACCTTGCCGATCAACCCGGCATCCGTCACCGCCTGCGATGCCGCCAGAATTCCAACGGTCGTCGGCGCAATTATGGCCTTGAGGTTCGGGTAGCTGGCGATCAACCCCTGTGCTTCGCGGTACGATTTGTCTGCAAGGTCGTCGCCGTAAACCGTCGCCACCAGATTGATGCCCGGATAGTTCGGCAGAACCTTCTTGGCTTCATCAATCCAGATGTTCTGGTTGGTCGAGGTAGAGGTGGCCGACAGGATCGCCACGTCGCCGCCATCCGGCATATGGTCTGCGGCCAGCTTTATAATCGTGTTGCCGATCAACGCACTGGACGACGGGTTCAGGTGCATCTGGCGACCCTCCTTGGCCACGCCTGAATCCCATGAAATGACCGTAATGCCCCGCTCCATCGCCTTTTTGAGCGTCGGCGCCACGGCATCGGGATCATTTGCGGAAATCGCAATTGCATCTACGCCTTGGGCAATCAGGCTGTTGATCACTTCAATCTGGCCTTCCGCGGTTGTGTCGGTCGGGCCGGTATAGATGATTTCCACATCGCCCAGTTCCTTGGCGGCCTCTTCCGCGCCCTTGTTCGCGGCCTCGAAAAATCCGATGCCAAGGGCTTTGACCACAAGGGCGATCTTCACGTTCTCGGCCGTCGCCGATTGCGCCATCAGGGCGGTGGCCAGAGCCGCCGTAGTCAGGGCCTTCTTCAGAATGCTCATGTTTTCCTCCCTATGAGCGATTATGCGGGATCAGCTTTCGCTGGCCCGCTCAGATCTTTCTGTCACACCGGGGTGCGCCACGATCAGCCGGATCTCCGCTGCCTCCAGCATCGCGGCATCGCGGTCGGTGATGCCATCATCGGTGATGACGGTGTGGATACGCGCCAGCGGGCACAGCAACAGACTGGACCGCGCGCGGAATTTCGTGCTGTCGGCCAGGACCACCAGCTCATCAGCCTGCCCGATCAGTTTTTGTTCGGCCTGCACCAGCATCGGGTCGCCTTCCATCAGCCCGAGCGCGCCAAGGCCCCGACACCCCATGAACATGCGGCGCGCATAGAAATTGCGGCTGCCGTCTTCGTCGAACGGCGACAGGATGATGTTCTGCTCGCGGTAAATCGCACCTGCCGGCAGCATCACCGTATTGCGTGAGTGTTTCAGCAGATGTTCGGCGATCGGAAAGCTGTTGGTAAAGACCTGCAACCGTTTCGCCGTCAGCGGATGCACCATCTGGAACGTCGTCGTGCCGCCATTGATGATGATCGCCTCGCCCTCATCGCAAAGATCAACTGCGGCGCGGGCAATGGCGCGCTTTTCGGCGATACGGATGCCTTCGTTCACCGCAAAGGGCCGCGCGTTGATGCCCACGAACTGCGGTGTGACCAGACTTTCAGCACCCCCGCGAACCCGGCGCACCTTCTTTTGAAGATGCAGAGTCGCGATATCGCGGCGGATCGTCGCCTCGGATGCACCCGTCAGCGTGACCAGATCGGCCACGGTCGCCACGGGCCGTCCTTCGGTGGCCGACAGGATCACGCGGTGTCGCTCGCTTTCGTGCATCTTGGTCCCCCTGACATGTCAATCAGACACCAGAATCAATCATTGTCAATCATTATCGCTCATGTTGCGCATTTCTGCGGTGCAGTATGACTGAACATGATCGTTTATGATTGACTTTGGCCCCGCACCCGGCACATTTGCAACAAGCGCCCAAGGAGGACATGATGGCAGCGGCTACAGGATCACGGCTCGCAAACCTTTGGGATGATGCGAAATCCAAGGGCATGACCGAGGCTGAAAAGCTGCTCTACCGGTCCAACCTGCTGGGGTCAGACAAGCGAATCACGAACTATGGTGGCGGCAATACGTCGGCCAAGGTGATGGAAAAAGACCCCCTGACCGGCCAGATCGTCGAGGTGCTTTGGGTCAAGGGGTCGGGCGGTGATGTAGGCTCTATCAAGATGGACGGGTTTGCCACGCTTTACATGGACAAGCTGCGCGCCCTGAAGGGCATCTATCGTGGCGTGGCCTTTGAAGATGAGATGGTGGGCTATCTGCCGCACTGCACCTTCAACCTGAACGCCCGCGCGGCATCCATCGACACGCCGCTGCATGCCTATGTGCCGCGCAAACACGTCGATCACATGCACCCCGACGCGATCATCGCAATCGCCGCCGCAAGCAATTCCAGTGCACTGACGGCGCGCATTTTCGGTGATGATATTGGCTGGCTGCCGTGGAAACGTCCTGGCTACGAGCTTGGCCTTTGGCTGGAAAAATACTGTCTGGATCACCCGGCTGCCAAGGGCGTGGTGCTTGAATCGCACGGTCTTTTCACATGGGATGATGATGCGCGGGCCTGCTATGACCTGACGTTGGAGATCATTCAGAAAGCGATGGACTGGTTTGCCGGGGAAACTGCGGGCAAGACCATTTTCGGCGGAGCTGTGGCCGAAAGTCTGCCGCCAGCCGACCGCCGCGCCGTGGCCGCGCGGCTGATGCCCGCGATCCGGGGGATGGTGTCGAAAGACCACCACATGACCGGTCATTTCGACGATCAGTCCGCCGTGCTGGAGTTTGTGAATTCGGCCAAGCTGGCCCCTCTGGCCGCCCTTGGCACATCCTGCCCTGATCATTTCCTGCGCACGAAAATCCGCCCGCTGGTGGTCGATTTCAACCCCGCAAAGCCAGATGCCGAAGCCACCCTTGCCACCCTTGCCGCGCAGGTGGAGGATTATCGCAAAGGCTATGCCGCCTATTACGACCGCTGCAAACGTCCCGATTCCCCGCCCCTGCGCGACCCCAATGCCGTCGTCTATCTGGTGCCGGGCGTGGGTATGCTGACGTTTGCCAAAGACAAGGCGACCGCCCGCATCTCGGGCGAATTCTACGTCAACGCGATCAATGTCATGCGCGGAGCGGATACGGTTTCCGAATACTGCGGCCTGCCGGAACAAGAGGCGTTCGATATCGAATACTGGCTGCTGGAGGAAGCAAAGCTGCAACGCATGCCCAAACCGAAATCGCTGGCCGGGCGTGTGGCGCTTGTCACCGGCGGGGCTGGCGGGATCGGTGCAGCCACGGCGGAACGGATGCTGCGCGAAGGCGCCTGCGTGATGCTGGCCGATATTGACGAGGCCGCATTGGCCGCCACAGCCGATACCCTTGCCGCCCGACATGGCCGCGACGTGGTGCGCAGCGTGGCAATGAACGTGACCAACGAAGATGAGGTGACTGCTGCCTTCACGCACACGCTCGCCGAATTCGGGGGCCTGGACATCCTTGTTTCAAACGCCGGTATCGCATCGTCAGCGCCTATCGAGGACACAACGCTGGACCTGTGGAACCGCAACATGGACATTCTGTCTACCGGCTACTTCCTTGTCAGCCGCGCGGCGTTCCGTGTCTTTCGCGCGCAGAACATCGGCGGCGCGGTGGTCTTTGTCGCCTCCAAGAACGGGCTGGCGGCCAGCCCCAATGCATCGGCCTATTGCACTGCCAAAGCTGCAGAAATTCATCTGGCGCGCTGCCTTGCACTCGAAGGGGCCGAGGCGGGCATCCGCGTGAATGTCGTGAACCCGGACGCCGTTCTGCGCGGATCGAAAATCTGGTCCGGCGACTGGCTGGATCAACGCGCCAGCACCTACAAGACAGACAAGGACGGGCTGGAAGAGATGTATCGCCAACGCTCGCTTCTGAAACGCTCGGTTCTGCCGGAGGACATTGCCGAGGGCGTTTATTTCTTTGCCAGCGAGCTTTCAGCAAAATCGACCGGCAACATCCTTAACGTTGATGCCGGCAATGTTCAGTCCTTCACGAGGTAAGCCATGATCGACCCCGCCCTGATCGAGGCTGAAAACGCCGCTCGCCTGCCTGCGCTGCGTGTCGATTACGATGCGCTGGGCGAACATCTTGCGCGTCGCGGAATCGACATCGCGGCGGTAAAGGCAAAGGTTGCGGACTACAGCGTGGCGATCCCGTCCTGGGGCGTGGGTACCGGCGGCACCCGCTTTGCACGCTTTCCCGGGTCGGGAGAGCCTCTCCATATTTTCGACAAGCTGGAAGATTGCGGCGTCATCCAGTCGCTGACCCGCGCCACGCCCGCCGTATCGCTGCACATCCCGTGGGACAAGGCCCCCGCCGCCGACCTGTTGGCCAAGGCAAGTACGCTGGGCCTGCGGTTCGATGCAATGAACTCCAACACCTTTCAGGATCAGACCCGGCAACGCGCCAGTTACAAGTTCGGCTCGTTGTCGCACACCGACGCGGCGACCCGCAGGCAGGCCGTTGAACACAATCTGGAGTGTATCGAGATCGGGGCGGCATTGGGGTCAAAGGCGCTGACGGTCTGGGTCGGCGATGGCACCAACTTTCCCGGCCAACAGGATTTCACCCGCCAGTTCGAACGGTATATGGATGCGATGCGCGCCATTTACGCGGGCCTGCCTGCCGATTGGCGACTGTTGACCGAACACAAGATGTTCGAGCCCGCCTTCTATTCGACCGTCGTTCAGGACTGGGGCACGAATTACATGATCGCGCAGGAACTGGGGCCGCAGGCGTTCTGCCTTGTCGATCTCGGCCACCATGCGCCGAACACGAATATCGAGATGATCGTGGCGCGGCTGATCTCTCGCGGCAAGCTGGGCGGCTTTCACTTCAACGATTCGAAATATGGCGACGACGATCTGGATACCGGCTCGGTCGACCCATACCGCCTGTTTCTGGTGTTCAACGAACTGGTCGAGGCCGAGGATAAACCTGGCTTTGACCCGGCGCATATGCTGGATCAAAGCCACAACGTGACCGATCCGATCGAAAGCCTGATGGTGTCGGCGATGGAAGTGCAGCGCGCCTATGCACAGGCCGTTCTGGTGAACCGCCCGGCTTTGCATGCCGCACAGGAGGCGAACGATTCGCTGGCAGCGACCGGCGCGCTCAAGACCGCGTTCCGCACCGATGTAGAACCGATTCTTGCCATGGCCCGGATCGAACAGGGTGGCGCGATTGATCCCGTGGCGACCTACCGCGCGGCAGGATACCGCGCGCGCGTTGCCGCCGTGCGTCCGGCCGTGTCCGGTGGCG
>JBGSRQ010000269.1:0-4431 GCA_041737515.1 Rhodobacterales bacterium
TGCACGCGTTACTGTGTTGCAGAGAGCAACAGCTGAGGAAAGCAGCTGAGAGGAAAGCAACAGCGTGCCCGTCGACACCAAACGCGGTCGATGCGTGTCCTTGATCAGGCGGTAGCGTCCCACATCCACCAGCGATGGTCCGCCGGCTTGGTCGATCAGCGTCACCGACGTCACGGCAACAACCGGCGCCAGCGGCAGGGCCTGTTCCGACCCCGTGCGCCAGTCCTCAAGCGTCAGCAAGAAACTGCGCGCAATCAACGCCTTGCCGATCCGTCCCTCAATCGCGGCAATCGCGGCCCGCAGATAGCTTTCCACCAGTCCATCCTGCAAACCGTCATCTGCAAAGCCGGTGCCCAGCCGCAAATGATCTTTCATCGCCTGAACCGGAAGGGCCGCCACCGTTACTTGTGTCTGTTCCGTCAACATCATCTTCTCGCTCCGGTATCCTTCAAAAGGCTGGACGCGCGCCCCGCACCGCTCGGACGGAGGGGAAGCAGCTAGACGGCGCGGTTTTATCGGCGCGCGCCCGAACCCGACCCCCGAAGGGGCCGGGCTTCCGCAATGCCCGTCAGGACACCGCGAACTTCAAAAGCTTGATCGCCGCAAAGTCGCTCACATCACCGCCGACGCGCTTCAATGCATAGAAAAGCACATGCGGCTTGGCCGAGAACGGATCTCGCAGCACGCGCACATCGGGGCGTTCGGCAATCGTGTAGCCCGCGTTGAAATCGCCAAAGGCAATCGCATAGGCGTTCGCGGCAATGTCGGGCATGTCCTCGCAGATCAGAACCGGATAGCCCATCAGGCGCGACGGTTCCGCCATTGCCAGACCGTCCGACCACAAGAACCGGCCATCCGCGTCCTTCATCTTGCGCACGGCTCCGGCCGTTTTGGAGTTCATCACGAAGGTCGCGTTGGCGCGGTAGTCTGCAGCCAGCGAATAGACCAGGTTCACGATGCAATCGACGGCATTGGCGGTCGCGAAATCTGCGGCAGCTCCGGTCGGCACATAGCCGATGTTGCCCCAGGTCCAGACCGAGTTTGCAACCTTGTTCGGCAGCAGGAAACCTTTGGGTTTGTCGATCCCGTCACCGTTCACGAACGCCGCCGATTCCGCACGCACGAAGCGCTCGGCGATCTTGCCGGCGAGCCAGCCTTCCACGTCAAATGCGCTGTCGTCCAGCAGACGCTGGCTGGCCTTGGGCATCGCCGACAACTGGTGCAGGCGAATCGAAATGCGCTCGATCGCGGGGGTCGAGGTCTCGGTTGTGGCAGCGGTTTCCGTCGCCCAGCCTGACCCCACATCCGAGCGGTCGATCAACACGTCGAACGATGTCGCCTCGACATTCACGACATTGGCAATCGCCCGGACCGATGCGGTCGACGACAGCATCGACCGGATCGTATCGGCGGTCTTGGGGTCGATCAGGTAGCCGCCGTCGGCCGCAACGGCCGTGGACAGCGCCTTGCCTTCCAGCACAAGACCACGCAGGCCGTCGTCATCGCCCGAACGCAAATAGGCGTCGAAGGCCTTCTTGTGGGGCACATCCCCCTCGGCATTGGCCGAAAGCGGCGGGCGTCCGTAGTTCATGGTTTTACGATCCAGCATGGTCAGTCGCTCTTCCTGTTGTTGCAACGCAGATTTCATTTCGCTCTGAAAGCCATTGAATTCTTTCAGAAACCCGGTCATGGCGGATTTCACTTCCGCACCCGGATCAAGGGTCTGGGACATAGCTTCCCCGACCCGAGCCTTTTTCTTGGTCATCTCATCTTCCTCAGGTTCGTCGTGAAAGGCCGCCTAACGTCCGGCCAGGTCTCGGCGCGCATCCTCAAAGATCTGCGCCATGCTGCGCCACGTTTCGGCAAGGTCGTCGCCCTTGGCCGAAACCCGCGCTTCGGGAAGCATGGGAAATGTTACCAAAGACACCTCCCACAGCTCCAGTTCCGACAAAAGGCGCTGCCCCTTGCCATCACGTTCTGCCCGCTTGGTGCGGTAACCGATGGAAAGGCCGTCAATGGCTCCGGCGGCCAAAAGCGCCACCGCCTCGCGTCCCTTTTCCACCTCCGAAAGGATGCGGCCCTTGACGTAAAGCCCGGTGGCATCCTCGCGCACCTCGTCCCATACGCCGATGGGCTGCGTCGGATCGTGCTGCCACAGCATCTTGACCCGCCGCCCTGAAGCCCGCAGCGCCTTCAGCGACGCGCCATAAGCCCCCGCCTGAACCACATCACCACCCTGATCGCGCTTGCCAAAAACCGAAGCATAGCCCTCGACGACGCGACCCTCCGTCACCGTGAACGCAGGCCCCGCCGCATCCAGTGCCTGATATTTCCGTTCAAGCCCGCCGTAACCCTGATCCAGCATCATGCCCTCATTTCATTGCAGCATTCAAAAGCGCCTCGGCCCCCTTTGACAAAAGGAACACCGCCACCCCGCACACCCCGACCCAGATGCGCTTTTCCAGCCGCTCCAGCGTCGTCTCGATCTGGCCAAGCCGGTATTCAAGCCCTGCCCAACGCTCATCCGCTACCCGCTCATTCGCCTCGATCCGGGCCGAGGCCGCATCGAAACTGTCGTAGAGGAACCGCGACCCCGTGGCCGCTTTCGGCCTTGGCGTCATTCCTCCTCCGCAAGTTTCGGCAGGCCCAGAAGGGCGCGTTTTTCGGCCACCGTCAGAAACTCCGCGGCACCCACCCGCGCCCATTGCTGGTCACGCTCTGCGGCCAAGGCGGGCACCTGGTCCAGGTCTGGCTTGATCTCGACCATCTCGCCTGCAAACCCCGCCAGCCAATGCGAAAGCGATGCCGTGACCTTGGCGACCAAAGGCAGCACCGTCAGCCGGTAAAACGCCCGGTTCGCCTCCTGGTAATTGGCGTAAGTGGCATCGCCCGGTATTCCCATCAGCATTGGCGGAACACCAAAAGCGATCGCAATCTCGCGCGCGGCCGCCTCTTTGGTCTTCTGGAATTCCATGTCAGACGGGCTGAACCCCATCGGTTTCCAGTCCAGACCACCCTCCAGCAGCATCGGCCGCCCGGCATTGCGCGCGCCCTGATGGTTCGCCTCGATCTCGCTCACCAGCCGGTCATATTGATCGGGTGACAGCGACGATTGCCCGTCCGCACCGCGGTAGACAATCGCCCCCGAAGGCCGTGCCGCGTTATCAAGCAACGCCTTGGACCACCGCGCCGCACTCACATGAACGTCAATCGCCACCGCCGCCGCCTGCAAGGGCGAGAACCCGTAATGATCGTCCTGCGGATGGAATGTGCGGACATGGCAGATCGGCTGCATGTCGCCGGTCATGTCGAACCGGTGCTTCTTCGCCCCGACCGCATAATCATAGGCCACCGGCCACCCGTCTGCCCCCGGCACCAGCGCCATCCGGTCTGACCGCAGCACATGCAGCTCGCCCGGCAAGGCACCGCCTCCCGGCACCGCCTCAAGATAGGCATTCCCCGACAGCAACAACTGCCCGTAAATCGCCTCAAAGAGATCGGCCCGCCCCTGCACAGCATTGGGCCGCGCGATCAGCGCCAGCAAAGGATGCACCTCGTAGCGCCGCTCGGTATCCTGCACGACCAAAGGCAACGCCGCCGCGGCTTCCGAAATCAGCTTGACCGCGCGAAACCCGATCGGATTGCCCAGAAACCCGGTCTTGGTCAGCGACACCGTATCGCGCGGACTCCAGGCAATGCGCCCCGACCCCTGCCAGGCAATCACCGGCCCGGTGGCAGAAGCCTTCTGCTCCACCGCAATCTCCGCCCCGCGCCGCAAGAATTGAAACACCATTCCGATCCGCTCCCAATCCTGTCCAACCGGCCGCCCCGAAAGACCCCGGCCCGGCTTCCCGAAAGCAGGTTCCCCGCTTTTGGCCTGATACAAATAACCTCGCCGAAGGTATCCGGCGTCTTGAAACCAAACCTATCGAGCATGGTTTAAGTCCCGTTAAACGCACCGTGCGTTGCGCGCCGTCCGGAACACCGCACGACTTCATCTTTGCAAAAATACTCCCGCCGGAGGCGCCGCCCCACCAGCAAGTGCTAAAGCAAACGCACCCCTGGCCGCTTCCACGTCTGCGCAGGCTCGATCATCAGGTCGGTCAGTGCCCAGACCAGCGCATCAACCCGATCCGGCGACCCCTTGCCCTGATAGCCCTGCACGGTCATGCGGCACATCTGATCCTCCAACGGGCCAAGTCCGCGCAGATGCGCCACGCGCCCCTGCTCGTAAAGTGCAGCAACGGGTTCGGCCCGCGCCGATTTGCCCCGTGTGGCGCGAACCGCACGAAACGACACCAGCGGATCAATCTGGCGGATCACCGATTCCACCAGATCCCCCCCCTGGTTGACCTCGGCAACCAGCCGGTCCGCCCCGTGCCGCGCCATCGCATCCAGCGCCGCCCGCGCCCAAGTGTCGGGTGACGCGCC
>JBGSRQ010000327.1:0-3307 GCA_041737515.1 Rhodobacterales bacterium
GCGGGTTCGGCTGTGGGGGCGATGGCGGGGACGATCGGCGTGGCACTTTTGCCGCGCACCGATACGGCGGGCGGGTTTCTGACCGGGCTGGGCTTTACCGGCGGGGCGTGGCTTTTGCCGCTGCTGCTGCCACTGCTGGCCGCCGTGGTGGCTTTTGGGGCCACCCGCATGGCCGCGTTCCGCAAACTGAGGGAACTGACCTGATGCGCTACGGACTTCAATGGCTGGCATCGCTGATCTTCGTGATCCAGATGTATCTGGCGATGGCAGTGATCGCACTGATCTTCCTGCCCTACGCGATTGCCAACCGTGACGGCGCCTTTGCCGCCTGCAAGATGTTCTGCCATTGGGTGCGGTTTACCGCACGGCTGCTGGTGGGCCTGCGCACCGAAGTACGGGGCACGCCGCCCGTGGGCGAAGTGCTGATCGCCGCCAAGCATCAGTCGTTTCTGGATATCATGCTGATCTTCGTGTCGGTCCCGCGGGGCAAGTTCATCATGAAGCGCGAGCTGATCTGGGCACCGATCCTTGGTCAGTACGCCTTGCGTCTGGGTTGCGTTCCGGTGGACCGGGGCAAGCGCGGGCAGGCGATTGCCAAGATGATGGCGGATGTGAAATCCGGGCAGGCCGAGCCGGGACAACTGATCATCTATTCGCAGGGCACTCGCGTCGCACCAGGCGTCAAAGCGCCTTACAAGGTCGGAAGCGCGGTGCTCTATGCGCAACTGGGCCAGCCCTGCGTGCCTGTGGCCACCAATGTGGGCGTGTTCTGGCCGCGCAAGGGGATTTACCGAAAGCCGGGCGTCGCGGTGGTCGAATTCCTGCCTGTGATCGAACCGGGACTTGAGGCCGCCCCTTTCATGGAGCGGCTGGAAGCCGAGATCGAGGGCGCGTCCGACCGGTTGTTGGCCGAAGCCGGATTCGCGGGCTGACATGGCAACCGATCTTCGCACTGTCGCGCATCTGCTGGACCAATTGTCGGTGGCGGGCGCGGTGACGGCGCGCCGGATGTTCGGCGAATATGCGTTGTATCTGGATGGTCGCATGGTGGCGCTGGTCTGCGACAACCGGCTGTTCGTGAAACCGACCCCGGCTGCGCTGCGCCTGCTGGAGCATAACGCTTTGGCCCCGCCCTACCCGGGTGCCAAGCCTCATCTGCTGATCGACGCGGCGCTGGATGATCAGGACCTGATGGCCGAAGTGTTGCGCGCCGTTGCTGCCGAAGTGCCTGCGCCAAAACCAAAAGCGCCGCGCAAGGCGTCACGCGGCTGACACCAAAGCGTCATATCCCGGCGCTGAAGGAGACCGCGATGGAATTCATCACCGACCTGGACGACCTGCATGCCCTTTACGGGACACCCGGTCAGGCATCGCAGATCAAAGTGACGGATCACCTCATGCCGACCTACGCCGAGTGGATTTCGCGGTCACGGTTTTGCGTTCTGACCACGGTTGGGCCGGAAGGCACCGACGGCAGCCCGCGTGGCGACATTGGCCCGGTGGTGCGGATTGTGGGTCCGCAAACGCTGGCCCTGCCCGACTGGCGGGGGAATGAGCGGATGGACTCGCTGCGCAACATCGTGCGCGATGGGCGGGTCAGCCTGATGTTCCTGATCCCCGGATCAAACACCGCGATGCGAATCAACGGCACCGCACGGTTGACCGCCGATACGGACCTGCGCGCCAGTTTTGAGAAGGACGGCCACCTGCCCCGCACTGTCACGATCGTGACAATTGCCGAAGTTTACAGCCAATGCGCCCGCGCCCTGATCCGGTCGGGGCTTTGGACCAGCGGCGATTGTGCGACGGGGTTGCCATCGGTGGGTGACATGTTGCGCGATGTATCATCAGGGGGGATCGACGGGGCCGCCTATGACGCGGAGTGGTCCGGGCGGGCTGCAAGGACCATGTGGGGCACGAGCGGTTAGGACGGATGCCTGCGGCGCGAGTATTTTCGCAAAAATGAAGTTGCAGGGTCGTGACAATCAGACAGAGTTTCAGGCAACGGCAGTGATCACGCCGCAAGTCCCTTGCTTCCCATATCGAGGTATTTCTGGCGGCGGTCCTTGATCAGCGCCTCGGGCTTTTTCGAGGACAGCTCTTTCAGCATCGCCTCGACTGCCTTGCCAACGGCCTGAATTGTTTCGGCACGACCGCGTTGCGCGCCACCCAAGGGTTCTTTCACGATCCGGTCGGCCACGCCCAGCTTTTGCAAGTCTTGCGCCGTCAGTCGCAGAGCCTCGGCAGCCTCACGCATCTTTTCGGCGTCTTTCCACAGGATTGACGCACAGCCTTCGGGCGAGATCACGGAGTAGACCGAATGTTCCAGCATCGCCACGCGGTTGGCGGTGGCGAAGGCCACAGCCCCGCCCGAGCCGCCTTCACCGATGATCACGGAAATCAGCGGCACACCAATTTCCAGGCATTTCTGGGTGCTGCGCGCGATGGCTTCAGCCTGGCCGCGTTCCTCGGCACCCTTGCCGGGATAGGCACCCGGCGTATCCACCAGCGTGATCACCGGCAGGCCAAAGCGGTGCGCCATATCCATCAGGCGGATCGCCTTGCGGTAGCCTTCGGGTCGGGCCATGCCAAAGTTCCGCTCGATCCGGGTCTTGGTATCATGGCCCTTTTCGTGGCCGATCACCATGACCGGCGTATCGTTGAACCGCGCAAGGCCGCCCATCACGGCGTGATCATCGGCAAAGTTGCGGTCGCCCGCGAGGGGGGTGAATTCGGTGAACAGCGCCTCGATATAGTCGCGGCAATGAGGGCGGTCAGGGTGGCGCGCAACCAGACATTTCTGCCAGGGCGTCAGGGCCTTGTAGAGGTCGCGCAGCATGCCCGAGGCTTTCGCATCCAGCGCTGCCGCCTCTTTCTCGACATCCATGTCCTTGTTTGCACGCGCCATCGCGCGCAACTCGTTCGCCTTGCCCTCGATCTCGGACAGCGGTTTTTCGAATTCAAGGTAATTCATTGCAAACAGCCCCTTTGTGCCGCCTTGGTATATGCCCCCGCGGGCCGGCGATTGCAACTGAGCAAGACTTGCACATCCCAAGGGCGGCATCCTTGTGTGACCCCGAATCGGAGCCACCATGCAAAACTCCTGTGAATCCCGGATGATGCGCGTTGTGGATTACATCCACGACAACCCGACCGGCGATCTGAGCCTGGACCGACTGGCCGAGGTGGCCGCACTGAGCCGGTTCCACTTTCATCGCGTGTATGCGGGTTTCACCGGCGAGACGGCGGCACAAACCGTGCGCCGGATGCGACTGCACCGTGCCGCAACGGCCCTGGCGAGCGGCAC
>JBGSRQ010000331.1:0-1792 GCA_041737515.1 Rhodobacterales bacterium
GGGCGACGCCGCGATCACCTTTGCGCGGGTTGCCGCATCAATCGGACCCAGATGCGATGACGGCGGGCGCACCAGCGTGCGCTCGACAATGCCCGGAACGCCCTTTGCCTCAAGGAACGAAGTCACAGCCTCGCCCGTGCCGACATCGCGGATCGCATCCTCGGTCTTGAAGCGCGGGTTGTCGCGGTAGGTTTCCGCCGCCATCCGCAGATCTTTCTGATCGCGCGCGGTAAAGGCGCGCAGCGCGTGCTGCACCCGGTTGCCAAGCTGGCTCAGGATCACGTCGGGGACATCGGCCGGGTTCTGGGTGATGAAATAGATCCCGACCCCTTTCGAACGGATCAGGCGTGCCACCTGTTCCACCTTGTCGACCAATGCCTTGGGCGCATCGTTGAACAGCAAATGCGCCTCGTCGAAAAAGAACACGAGTTTCGGTTTGTCGGGGTCGCCGATTTCGGGCAATTCTTCAAACAGTTCCGACAAGAGCCACAAAAGGAACGTCGCATAAAGCCGCGGGGACGCCATCAGCTTTTCCGCTGAAAGCACATTGATGCGCCCGCGCCCGTCGGCATCAACCAGCATCAGATCGGCCAGTTGCAGCGCGGGTTCGCCAAAGAGTTTGGCACCCCCCTGATTTTCAAGCACCAGCAGCCGGCGTTGGATCGCCCCGATCGACGTCGTGGAGACAAGGCCGTAGCGGGTGCTGATCTCATTGGCATTCTCGCCGATGAACACCAGCATTGCCTGCAGGTCCTTGAGGTCTAGAAGCGGAAGCTGTTCTTCATCGGCCAGACGGAAGGCCACGTTCAGAACCCCTTCCTGTGGCTCGGTCAACTCCAGCAGGCGCGACAAAAGCAAGGGCCCCATCTCGGACACGGTAGCGCGGATCGGGTGGCCCATTTCGCCAAACAGATCCCAGAAGGTGACGGGGAACGTGCTGTAGATCAGCGGATGCCGGATCGTGTCACTGCGCTTCTGGAACGCGTCGTTCAACTTTTGGGTCGGTGATCCGGCCACGGCCACACCCGAAAGATCACCCTTCACATCCGACATGAACACCGGCACGCCCGCCGCCGAAAAGCCTTCGGCCAGAATTTGGAGGGTCACCGTCTTGCCGGTGCCGGTGGCCCCTGCGATCAACCCGTGCCGATTGCCGTATTTCAGCAAAAGCTGTTGTGGCAAGGCATAGCCTTCGCCGCCGCCACCTACGAAAATGATGTCTTGTTCGGCCATGGCTGATGCCCCCCTTGCCCCGCTGCGCGCGAAAATACATTGTTAACCGGAATGTGCCAGAATGAACTTGTCCGCATTCATCCCTCTGCGGGGCAGATGCGGGGTTCCTCCCTGTCAGACTGGCCGCGCCCCTTGAAAGGCGCGGCTTTTTTTGACCGGACAAGCAGGAAATATGACAGATTTTCTGTTGACGCAGGCGGTTATCCGCCATAGCGTTTAATTAATAAGTCGGCCAGGTCCGACAGGGAGCTACATAAAACACGGAAAGGGTCGGTTATCCGGCCCTTTTTCATTTTTCAACGGCAGGGTGTGACCGGCGGCCCGGCGTGGCCGCACAACTCCGTCAGTCGGGAAATTTCGCCCCTGACTCCGCCGCAGAGGCGTGGTAAACGGCCCCAAATCACGCAAGGACGCCCCACGATGTCGATGAATAGCCTCAAGACCCTGACCGTTGCCGTGTTTTGCCTGAGCATCGGCTCGGCCACCCTGGCGCAGGATGCAACCGCCCCCGACGCGACCGCTCCAGACGCAACCGCCCCCGACGCAACCGCAACACCCG
>JBGSRQ010000395.1:0-2515 GCA_041737515.1 Rhodobacterales bacterium
GCACCGTCTCCAGATCGACGCCGCGCCCATTGGCCGCCGCCTGCCCCAGCATCAATGCGGTGCCGGACGGCGCGTCTACCTTGTGGCGGTGATGTGCCTCGACAATTTCGATGTCCCAGTCGGCATCCAGTGCCGCCGCAACCTTTTGCGTCAGCCGTGTCAGAAGGTTGACCCCAAGGCTCATGTTGCCCGCACGCACGATGACCGCATGACGGGCGGCGCGGCTGATGGCCTGCAGATGCGCGGCCTCAAGCCCGGTGGTGCCGATCACATGCACGGCGCGGGCCTGAGCTGCCAGCGCCGCAAATTCGACCGTAGCCGCAGGCGAGGTAAAGTCGATGATGCCTTGCGCCACTGCCATCGCTTCCAACGGGTCATCGGTCACGGTGATACCCAACGCCGCTCCGCCCATTGCCGTGCCGATATCCTGCCCGACCCAGGCATGGCCTTGGCGTTCCAGACAGCCAGCCAGCCGCGCCTTGCCGGATGCCGCCACAAGGCCAACCAGCATCTGCCCCATGCGCCCGGAGGCGCCTGCGATCACAAGTCCCGGCAAATCCGCCATCATGTTCTCCGTTTTGACCCGGTTTAGCGGCAATATGCGCGGCCCGAAACCCCGCCGTTGCGGGGGCGCGCGAAAAGCCCTACATGCACGCCATGGCACAGAACCGCTTTTCCACGGGCCCCGGCCCTTCGCAGCGTCAACTGCGCGTCGGCGAAATGATCCGCCGCACGCTGTCTGACGTGTTGAACCGGGCCGAAATTCACGACCCCGACCTGAACCGCATGTCGATCACGGTGGGCGAGGTGCGCTGTTCGAATGATCTCAAGATCGCCACCGCCTATGTGATGCCTTTGGGCGGCGGCGATGTGGCGGCGGCGATTGCAGCACTTGTTCGCAACAAATACGAGCTGCGGCGTCGGGTTGCCAAGGAAATGACGCTGAAATACGCGCCCGATCTGCGCTTTCTGGCGGATGAGACGTTTGACAGACTGGATCAGTCCCGCCGCATGTTCTCGGACGAGGTGGTGCAACGCGATATCGCGGCCGGGCAGGATGACGGGTCGGATGATGATCTGGCGGATCGCTAGCGCAGTTCTGCTTTCGGCCCAGATGGCCGGGGCGACCTGCCGCAACGTCGCATTCGAGGATCAGTCCTATACGGTCTGCGACGTGCAGGCGGGCGCGGATGTGCGGCTTTTTCATTCCGGACCGGATGGTGCGGTTCTGGGCAGCTTTGCGGCGGTGGATGCACAGCTTGGCGTCAAGGACGAGGCGCTGGCGTTTGCGATGAACGGCGGCATGTATCATCCGGACCGCGCGCCAGTCGGGCTTTACGTCGAGGACGGGGTTCAGATTTCGGCACTGGTCACGGGGGCGAGTTCCGGCAATTTCGGCCTGCTTCCGAACGGCGTGTTCTGCATATCCGACCGCTTTGCCGTGATCGAGACGCGCGCCTATGCTTCGGCACCGCCCACCTGCCGCTATGCCACGCAATCGGGCCCGATGCTGGTGATTGATGGCGCGCTGCATCCGCGGTTTGTGGCGGATTCAGATTCGCTCAACATCCGCAACGGGGTGGGGGTCAGCGCCGACGGGGCTGTTGCCTTCTTTGCGATTTCGAACGGGGGGGTGAATTTTCATACCTTCGCGCGGCTCTTTCGCGATGTGCTGAAGGTGCCGAACGCGCTTTATTTCGACGGCTCGATCTCGCGGCTTTATGCGCCCGATCTGGGGCGGCACGATTCCGGCTTTCCCATGGGGCCGATGGTGGGTGTGGTGGTGCCCAAACCTTGACGCAAGGCGTCGGCACCGATAGCAGGCGGTCTTTCGACAGGGGAAGCTGATGGCACGCACGAAAAAAGGCCGCGCGATCTCGGGCTGGCTGGTGGTGGACAAACCTGCGGGCCTGACCTCGACCGCCGTGGTCAACAAGGTGAAATGGGCGTTCGACGCACAAAAGGCGGGCCATGCGGGCACGCTGGACCCTGATGCGACCGGCGTTCTGGCGGTGGCCCTGGGCGAGGCGACAAAGACCGTGCCCTACGTTACCGACGCACTGAAATGCTATCGCTTTGTGGTGCGCTTTGGTGCGGCGACCACGACGGATGATGCGTCGGGCGAGGTTCTTGCGACATCGGATCTGCGCCCCTCGGATGCCGGGATAGCTGCCGCGCTGGCCGCTTTCCGGGGGGAGATCATGCAGACCCCGCCGCAGTTTTCCGCCGTGAAGATCGACGGGAGCCGCGCCTATGATCTGGCCCGCGACGGCGAGACAGTCGAGATTGCGGCCCGCGCGCTATGGGTGGAAAGCCTTGATCTGATCGCGCGGCCCGATGCCGACCATGCCGAGTTGGAAATGGTCTGCGGCAAGGGCGGATATGTCCGCGCCATAGCCCGCGATCTGGGGGCGGCGCTGGGTTGTCTTGGCCATGTGGCCTGGCTGCGGCGCACCTGGTCGGGGCCGTTTGATGCTGCGGATGGCGTGACGCTGGAGCAGATCGAGGCTTTGGC
>JBGSRQ010000483.1:0-3632 GCA_041737515.1 Rhodobacterales bacterium
CGTGGATGGGGGCGGATCCCCTCACCGGCCCGGCGGGTGCGGTCGTGGCCTGTCACTGCACCCAGTGCCGCAAACTGTCGGGGCACTATGCGGCGTCGTTCGATGCGGATGAAACGGCGGTGCAATGGCACGACCGTCAGGGTCTGGCGGAATACCAAACGCCCAATGGCGGAAAGCGCGGTTTTTGCACCTGCTGCGGGTCCAGCCTTTGGTTCCGCGCGGTGGATGGTGCGTTTTCGGTAGAGGCAGGCGCGGTTGACGGTGCCACCGGCGGGCTTTTGACGGCGCATATCTTTGTGGACGACAAGGGCGATTATTACGATCTGACCGATGGATTGCCGCAGTTTTCCGGCTCGGACGGTTGATCTACAAATGGCGGCTGGGTACGAACGCATAGCCATCGGCGCTTAGAATGACCGCCTCGCGCAGCCCGTGCGCGGCCTTGACGGCTGCGGGCCGACCCCTGAAGGATGCAGCAGGCCTTTCAGGGATGCGCCGATGCTTGATGTGATCCAGTCCTTTCCGGCACAGGTGCTGCTTGCCTTTGTGCTGGCGGGGTTGGTGTTGAATCTGACGCCGGGTGCCGACGTGCTGTTCGCGGTGGCAAGCGGGCTTTCGGGCGGGCCTGCGGTGGGGGCAGCGGCGGGGATTGGCGTGGCGCTGGGCGGGCTTTGGCATGTGGGGTTGGCGGCAGCGGGCATCGCCGCGCTGATTGCAGCACATCCGCAGGCTTTGGCGGTTCTGAAATTCGGCGGGGCTGGGTATCTTTTATACCTTGCGTGGAGCTGCTGGCGCGCACCGTTGCAGGTGGGTGCGGCGCACGGAGCCGAGACGCCCCGCCGCGCGCTTTTGCGCGGGTTTGTGACCAATGCGCTTAACCCAAAGGTCGCCTTGTTCGTGCTGGCCTTCCTGCCGCAATTCACCGACCCCGCACGCGGCCCGGTCTGGATGCAGATTGTGGCGCTGGGGATGCTATTTACCGCCACGGGCACGCTGGTCACGGTTGGCTACGGCGTTCTGGCAGGTTATGGCGGGCGGGCATTGGGCGCACGGATGGGCGTGTTGAACCGGGTCGCGGGGGTGGTCTTTGTGGGCCTCGCCGCATGGACCGTGATGGAGTAGGCGATGGCGGCAATCACCCTTCTGGACGGTGGCATGGGGCAGGAACTTGTGGCGCGGTCGGGCAATGCGACATCGCCCTTGTGGGCGACCCAGGTGATGATGGATCATCCCGGCATGGTGACGGCCGTGCATGCCGACTACTTTGCGGCGGGGGCGACGGTTGCCACCACCAACACCTATGCGATTCACCACGACCGGCTGCTGAAACAAGGAATGGACCATCTGTTCCACAATCTGCACCGCGCGGCATTGACCGAGGCGATCGCGGCGCGCACGGCGCATGGGTCGGGGCGGATTGCCGGGGCGATGGGGCCGCTGGTTGCCAGCTACCGTGCCGACGTGGCCGAACCGGTGCATGTGGCCGCACCCAAGTTCGCCGAAGTGGCGGCCCTGCTTGGCCCACATGTCGATTTCCTGCTGATTGAAACGGCGGCGTCTGTGGTGCAGGCCGAAGGTGCTTTGAGTGGTGCCGCGGCCGGGGGCAGGCCGGTCTGGCTTTCCGTTACGGTGGATGACGGCGATGGCGCAAGACTGCGGTCGGGCGAGCCTGTGTCGGCGCTGGCCCCGGTGATTGCTGCCTATGCGCCCGAGGCGGTTCTGGTGAATTGTTCCGTCCCCGAGGCGATGGCGGCGGCGCTGTCCGAGGTTGCCCGCTTTGGCCGCCCGTTCGGGGCCTATGCCAATGGATTTACGCATATCGCGGGCGATTTTCTGAAGGACGCGCCGACGGTTGACGCGCTGACCCACCGGCATGATCTTACCCCCGAAACCTACGCCACACTGGCGTTGGGCTGGGTTGCACAAGGGGCGACCATTGTCGGCGGTTGCTGCGAGGTTGGCCCGGCCCATATCCGCGCGCTGGCACAGGCACTGCGCGCGGCGGGGCACGAGATCGTTTAGGTGGAATATGTCTACGCCCCCCCGGATGTGCCGCTGGATATCCTGCACGAGGATGCGCAGGTGCTGCTGGTCAACAAGCCCGCAGGTCTGCTGACCGTTCCAGGCAAGGGCGAGGACAAGGCCGATTGTCTGATCGCGCGGCTGCAGGTGGCGTTTCCCGATGTGCTTCTGGTGCACCGGTTGGATACGGATACATCCGGTGTCATGGTCTTTGCGATGACCAGGGCGGCGCAGGGAGCTTTGGGTCAGCAATTCGAGAAACGGCAGACGAAAAAGGTCTACCTCGCGCGGCTGGCGGGTCGGCTTGTGCCGCGCGAGGGCCGGGTTGATCTGCCGTTGATCGTCGATTGGCCCAACCGCCCGCGCCAGCATGTAAACCACGAGTCGGGCCGCCCGGCGCAGACCGACTGGCAGGTGGTGAAATACGGAACCGACGAAACCCGCGTGCGACTGATGCCGCTGACCGGGCGCAGCCATCAGTTGCGGGTGCATATGGCGGAACTGGGCCACCCTATCCTTGGCGATCCGCTTTATGCCACCGGGGCCGCAGCCCGGCATCCGCGCCTGATGCTGCATGCCGAAAGCCTTCGTATCCGCCACCCCGAAAGCGGCAAAAGCCTGACGTTTCGCGTGCCTGCACCGTTCTGACATCCCTGAAAACAACTGCGATCTGCCGACAATCTGCCATTTTGCGGACAAGACTTCGTGGTTTGTTGCACAATGTCGGACCGTGCTTTTGGGCCAGATTGCGGGAAACAGACATGCGCTTTCTTTTTGGAATAGCCTTTGGACTGATGCTCTGCCTGTGCGGGGTGGTGGGTGTTTCCCGCCTGTCCCCCATGGTCGACCGTCTGCAACAGATGGAAGCGATGGGCGCGCTGCAATCGGAATTCATCCATATCGCTGATCTGTCGTCGCAAGGCGTCGATGCGGTCTTGCCGGACACAGGCGATCAAGGTGGCTTCGGGTCCAGCTTCTGGGCACGCTGGCACAGCGTTGATGCCATGCAGCCCGGCAGTGGTGAACGTGGCGGGGTTTCAGTGATCTCTCTGACCGCCAAGGCGCCCGAAAAGGGCTGGTCGCCGATGGCATCGGTGTTTTCGGTCGGTGAACGTCTGTCGCGCGCCACGGGGCCGGCAAAGCATTTCAAACCGGCCGGCTGGATCAACAAGGAACTCGGGTTCAGCGTCTCGTCAAAATGAGGCTGGGTCGTGATGCTCCGGGGGGATCAATGGCGGATCGAGTGACGTTTTTGAAAGGCATGATTGCCGCCTTCGGTCTGGCCGGATTGCTCTATACGGCAACGCCCCTTTTGCTGGTTCCAATGGAACCGGATGGTGGCCGGTCCGGGGCTTTATGACGAACAGCAACTGATCCTTCCGCTGCCGCCGCGCACGGGGCCACCCCGCTATGAGGCGCCGCAGGATCGCTACAGCGCGCACCGGCTGATGGTGCAGGGCGCAGACCGGCAATGGCACGGCTTTGCGGCGGTTCAGCCACAGTCCAAAGCACGCAGGCCCGCCGCCGTGGTGCTGCTGCACGGATCAAACCGCGACGGCCGATCCGTGATTGCGATGTGGGAACGCACTGCGCGGGCGCAGGGGCTGGTG
>JBGSRQ010000494.1:0-3422 GCA_041737515.1 Rhodobacterales bacterium
CCATGCGGGTCTTTTGACAGGGCCGCCCGCAAGGTCAAGAGCAAAGCGGCGGGCAGGTGGTTCAGGGGCCGGTTCCGGCGCGGATTTGCAGCGGCGCCTGGTTCAGAACCCGACGTCGCCGCCGCCCGCACCCTGCTGCCACGGCTTGACCAGATTGCCAAAGCGGGTAAAGCGCCCTTCAAAGCTGAGCTCTACCGTGCCGATGGGGCCGTGACGCTGCTTGCCGATCACAACCTCGGCCTTGCCGTGGACGTTTTCCATCAGCGCCTGCCACTGCGCCATCTTGTCCAGTTCGTGATCGCCGGGCTTTTCGCGCTCGCGGTAGTATTCCTCGCGGAAGACGAACATGACCACATCGGCGTCCTGCTCGATCGACCCGGATTCGCGCAGGTCCGACAGTTGCGGGCGCTTGTCGTCGCGGCTTTCCACGGCGCGCGAAAGCTGGCTAAGGGCAATGACGGGGATGTTCAGCTCCTTGGCAATCGCCTTCAATCCTTGGGTGATTTCAGATACTTCATTGACCCGGTTCTCACCCTTTCCGGTGCCTTTGAGCAATTGAAGATAGTCAACAATCAGCACATCCAACCCCGATGTGCGCTTCAGCCTGCGCGCCCGTGCCGCCACCTGGCTGATCGGCAGGGCCGGCGTGTCGTCAATATACAAAGGGCAGGATTCCAGCGCCTTTGCCGCCTCGACAAAACGGCGGAACTCGCCTTCGGTCATGTCGCCGCGCCGGATCTGTTCGGACGGCACTTCGGAGGCTTCGGACAGAATCCGCGCGGCAAGCTGTTCGGCGCTCATCTCCAGCGAAAAGAACCCGACCACGCCGCCTTCCACCGCACCCTCGCCGCCCTCGGGCAGACGCCCGCGACGGTAGGCCTTGGCGACGTTGAAGGCGATGTTGGTGGCCAGCGAAGTTTTGCCCATCGACGGCCGCCCGGCCAGAATAAGCAGGTCTGACGGGTGCAGACCGCCCAGCTTCTTGTCCAGATCAATCAACCCGGTCGAAATGCCAGCCAGGCCGCCATCGCGTTGATAAGCCGCGTTGGCAACATTGACAGCGCTGGTTACGGCCTTGAGAAAGCTTTGAAATCCGCGTTCGGCATGACCCTGTTCGCCCAGCTTGTAAAGCGCCTGTTCTGCCTCGATGATCTGCTCGCGCGGCTCGGACGCGACCTCGACCTTGCCCGCCTTGGCCGAAATGTCGCGACCCAAGGCGATCAGTTCGCGGCGCACGGCCAGATCATAGATCATCTGTGCATAGTCGCGCGCGGCAAAGGCCGAAATCGCGGCCCCCGCCAGCCGCACCAGATAGGCCGGGCCACCCAGCGATTTCAACCCGGCGTCGTCTTCCAGGAATGCCTTGAGCGTGACGGGCGAGGCCAGCGCATTTTTCTGGATGCGGGCGGCGGCAATCTCGAAGATGCGGGCGTGAACGGGGTCGTGGAAATGCTCGGCCCGGACCAGTGACGAGATCCGGTCGTAGACATCATTATTGGTCAGGATTGCGCCCAGAAGCTGCTGCTCGGCCTCGATATTCTGCGGCAACCCCACGTCGTCCGCCGCGGCGGGTGCAGCAGGAAGGGTGGGGCGCAGCGTTGCGATCTCGGTCATCGGTCGGGTCCGTTTCTTGGGCCGCGACGGCGCAAGGCAGCGTCCTGTGGCCAGAGCATGAGCCTGCCTCTATGCGCCAGGCGATGCAGTGATTGCAACTTGTATAACTCTGTGCGCAACCCCTTGGAAAAGCTGTGCGCGCGCGGCTGAGCACCCCTTCATGATGCGATCAGCGGCGCCATTTTGTCAAGATGCAGTGTGCGTCAGGCCCGATTGACAGTGTGGACAACTTTTCCATCCTGCGAATCGCAGTTCTTCCGTCAGCTTTTGCGCGCCTCTTGCCAGACGCGCGGCGCGGTCAGAAACGCCTCGACTTCTGCCAGGGTGGCGGCGTCCATGATCTCCTGCGCGCGGGCCTCGGCCAGCACATCCCACCAGGTGCAAAGATGGTGCAAAGCGATGCCGTGATCGGCCAACTTCTGCGTCGTTTCGGGGAAGATGCCGTAATAGAAGATTACCGCCGTATGGGCGCAGGTGGCCCCGGTTTCGCGGATCGCATCGACAAAGCTCAGCTTTGATCCGCCATCGGTGGTCAGATCCTCCACCAGCAACACCCGCTGACCTTCGGTCACGACACCCTCGATGCGGGCATTGCGCCCGTATCCCTTGGGTTTCTTGCGCACATAGGTCATCGGCAGCGCCATCCGCTCGGCCACCAGCGCGGCAAACGGAATTCCCGCCGTCTCGCCGCCCGCGATGTTGTCAAACGCCTCCAGCCCCGCGTTGCGCATCACCGTGATCGTCATGAAATCCATCAGGGTCGATCGGATGCGCGGATACGAGATCAGCTTGCGGCAGTCGATATAGGTCGGCGAGGGCAGGCCCGAGGCGAGCGTGAACGGCGTCGCGGCGTTGAAATGCACGGCCCCGATCTCCAGCAGCATGCGGGCACTGAGGCGGGCAATTTCATCGGCGGGGGGGTAGGAGGAGGGGATCATCAATTTGGTCCTTGGCTTGGCAATTTCATCTTTGCCCAAATACTCAATTCTGACCGTTGGGCAGGTTTTGCGCTTGGAAAGATGAGTGCCCGGGCAAATATGACGTCAGCTTTCCACATGCCAGAACAGGGGAAAGCCCGGGTTGAAGACGGTGACGGGGCCGGATTCGGTCAGAATCTTGTCTGGGTAGGGGTGTGCGGTGTCGTGGCGCACAAGGCGCAGATGCGTCTGATTGGGTGGCAGGCGGTAGAAGGCGGCACCGTTCAGGCTGCTGAAGGCTTCCAGGCGGTCAAGCGCGTCCATCTCGTCAAACACATGCGCCAGGATGGGCATCGTGTTGGTGGCGGTGAAGCACCCCGCGCAGCCACAGGCATGTTCCTTCAGCGCATCGACATGCGGGGCGCTGTCGGTGCCCAGAAAGAAGCACGCGTCGCCGCTGGTGGCAGCCTTGCGCAGGGCCTGGCGGTGGGTTTCGCGCTTGGCGACGGGCAAGCAGTAATAGTGCGGCCGGATGCCCCCGGCGAGGATGTGGTTGCGGTTGATGATCAGGTGATGCGTGGTGATCGTCGCGGCCAGATCGCCATTGCCCGAACGGGCATAGGCCACACCCTCGGCGGTGGTGATATGTTCCATCACCACGCGCAGGCCCGGCACGGCGCGGCGCATCGGGTCCAGCACGCTGTCGATGAACACGGCCTCGCGGTCGAAGATATCGACGTCCGGTGTGGTCACCTCGCCGTGCACGCACAGCGGCAGGCCGATCTCGGCCATCCGCTCCAGCACGCCGCGCACCCGGTCGAAGTCGCGCACGCCGGAGGCGGAGTTGGTGGTGGCGCCCGCCGGATACAGCTTGACCGCGCGCACCAGCCC
>JBGSRQ010000506.1:0-2787 GCA_041737515.1 Rhodobacterales bacterium
GGGCTGGGGCGGCAGTTGTCGCTGGGGGTGGAATTCTTCGCGCCCAGTCGCGGCTACACCGCCTCCGGCACCGGCTTTGTCGCGCAGGGCCCGCATGGCAGCGGCACATCGCTGTTCCCGATCCCGAACATTGCCTACAACCTGCCGCTCGAAAATGGCGCGGTGTTGAACTTTGCCGCGTATGGCAACGGCGGGCTGAACACCGACTTCGACGGCTTCACCCGCTCCAACCCCTGCCCGCCGGGAACGCCGGGCACCGGGGTGTTCTGTTTCGGCCCTGCCGGGGTGAATCTGTCGCAGGTCTTCCTGTCGGCTACTTATGCCCGCAAGACTGGCGCGCTTTCCTGGGGCATCGCGCCCACCGTTGCTGTACAGGCGTTCGAGGCCAAGGGATTGCAGGCCTTCGGTGCGGCCTCGGTCGATGCGGCCCACTTGTCTAACACCGGCATGGACTGGTCCGTTGGCATCGGGTTGCGCGGCGGTATCTCGGTCGAGGTGACCCCAACTCTGCGGCTGGGGATCAGCGGGCAGACCAAGATCAAGATGTCGAATTTCGACAAATACGCCGGGCTGTTCGAGGATGACGGCAGCTTTGACATCCCCGCACAGGCGACGATCGGTCTGGCGTGGCAGGCAACCTCGGATTTCGCCGTGTCGCTAGACTATCAGAAGATCTTCTACAGCGACGTGGGCGCAGTCGGCAACGCGGGCAACGCGGGGCCTTTGGGCGCTGCGGGGGGCGCTGGTTTCGGTTGGGACGATGTCGATGTCTTCAAGCTGGGGGTCGAATGGAAGCAGTCCGAAAAGATGACCTGGCGCGCTGGCTATGCCAAATCCAGCAACCCCTTGGGTCCCGAGGATGTGACCCTCGGTATCCTCGCCCCCGGCGTGGTCGAGGATCACTTTACCCTCGGCGGCAGCTTTCAGGCCAATGACCGCGACAAGTTCGACTTCGCCATCATGTATGTCCCCAATGTCGCGGTGTCGGGTCCAGAGGCCACACCCTTTGGCGTAACCCCCGGGTCTGACGTGACTGTCGATATGGAGCAGTTCGCGTTCAGCGTCGGTTGGTCGCGCAAGTTCTGACCTTTCCCGGCCCGGCGCTTGCCGGGCCGCCCGCCCTCGGCCAAGCTTCTTGTGAATTCCAACAACTGCGGGGTTGCCTATACGTCCGCCATCCTCGCCGGCACGCCGCAGTCGCAGCTGGTTGAAGGAGCAAAACCGAAGCGGATCATCGGTGTCACGCCCGCAGCGATGGCGCGCATGGAACGGGAGCTTGCGCGACTGCAGAAAGGTATCACGTCGATCCAGAAGTCCTGCGGCAAGGACCATCCGCATCTGACGGTCGTCAGAGGCTATCTGGCTCGGCTGCTCGGCAATGCGCGCGTCGTTCGCTACCTGATGCAGAACCGACCAGAATTTCTGAACGAATTTCAGGCCATTGCGGACTTGGAAACCACCCTGCCGACCGAAGTTGCCTGACGATCGATTCCTGATGGGGACCCGGACCCGAAAAGTGCGGGGCCGCAGGAGATGCCAGACATCGGGCTAAATCAAGCGCGGTGGTGGGGATGGCGGCGACCCGTCCCAAGCCCACCAGGCGGGCTCGTATTTTCGCCGGCCCGATGGTCGAGAACCGACTGTCATTGATTTGCCCGGGCATCTGGAGCGCTCGGGAAGATGCCCCTGCCCCTTAAGAGCCAGTCTGATCAAATTTAGGGCGCGTGAAGCGCGCCAGGGTCAGGACTCGTTCTCGCGTCATAGCCAGAACATGACGGTTGCGGCAAGGGCGATGGCGAAGAGGAGGACCTTTGGACACCTGTCGTAGCGGGTGGCGACCCTGCGCCAGTCTCTCGGACGCCCGAACATGATCTCGATCCGGCTGCGGCGTTTGTAGCGACGCTTTTCGTGCTTTATGGGTTTGCCGCGCGACTTCCCGCCTGGGATGAAGGGCATTATCCCATTGTCTTTCAACGCTTCCCTGAACCAGTCGGCGTCATAGCCACGGTCGGCCAGCAACCACTCCGCCTTTGGAAGGCTGCCCAGCAGGGCGGCCGCACCCGTGCAGTCACTGACCCGGCCTGCCGTCATGAAAACCCTGATCGGACGACCCTCGGCGTCGGTGACGGCATGTAGCTTCGTGTTCATGCCGCCCTTGATTCGACCAATCAGACGACCCCTTTGGTCGCCTGGCCCGCCTTTTTCGACCTCAGACTGGTCGCCGCGCGGTGCCCGAAGGCGCGCGAAACGGAAAGGCCGCCGCCAACACGGCAAAGGACGAGACCAGATTGACCGGCACCGCCTGACGCGGCGCGAATTTCAGCACCCCCACCAGCGCGGGCAGCCGGAACTCGGCCCCGCCCAGCCCGATCAGCCCGCCCGCCGTGCCGACGGAGGCGCCAAGGCCAAGGGAAAACCAAGGGCGGCGGGGGTGGGTCATTCGGCGGCTTCCTGCTTGGGCGTCACATCCTCGGGGGCGGGGGCGACGGATTTGATGATGGCGTAGGCGGTCACTCCGGGGGCAAGGCCCAGGGCCTCGGCCGAGCGGCGGGTGATGCGGGCCAGGATCGCGCCGGCCGGTGTGACAAGGCGCACCATCGCGCCGGGGCCGTCGCCCTGGTGGATGGATTCGACCGTTCCGGGCAGGATGTTCAGCGCCGACAGGCCCTGCGGCCGCTCACGCGACAGGATCACGTCATGCGCGGCGATGCGCAGGCCGATGGTCGCACCGGGGGCGGCGTCAATCCGCGGCAGGAACAGCGGGGTGCCGTCCGCGTCCAGTTCGGT
>JBGSRQ010000518.1:0-4949 GCA_041737515.1 Rhodobacterales bacterium
GCGCGCAGCTGATCTTTGGCGCGTCGGTGCCCGAAGCCACCCGCGCCACCGACCGCGCGCGCATCGGTTCGTTCATGGCGCGCCTGTCGCAGATCACCGGCCATCCGATCGGGCTGTCGGATGCGGCCCCGAATTTCCTGATCTATGTCGTGAACGAGGATGAACGCCGCGCGCTTGGCCCGACCTTCCGCGCCCGGGTGCCCGATCTGCAACCAAGCGATATTGCGGGCCTCATCAACCTGCCCCGGTCCACCTATTGCACCGTCTACGCGCTGTCCGAAGGCAACACGGGCGTCTACACCCGCGCACTTGCCGTGATCCGCGCCGAACACCCCGACCTTCTGCGCCTGTCTTGCGTGCATGAAGAGCTGTCTCAATCGCTGGGCCTTGCCAACGACAGCCCGCGTGCACGTCCCTCGATCTTTAACGATGATGAGGAATTTGCGCTGCTGACCCGACAGGATGAAACCATGCTGCGGATGCTTTACGATCCACGCCTGCGCCCCGGGATGACGCTTTCCGAGGCCGAGCCGATCATCCAGACCATCGCGACCGAAATTCTGGGCGGGGGAAGCTGATCGTGGTGCGCCGTCTGACCATGGTTTGCCTGAGCCTGCCGCTGGCCACGGCCGCAGCGCCGGTTGCCGCGAACCCGCCCGCAATCGACTGGCTGATTGTCCATACCGCGCGCCCGCTCGATGTGCGCGAGGTGGGCAGTTATGCCCCGGTCGGGCCACTGATCGGGGTCGATCCGCTGACTTATGATGCCGGCAGCAAATGGCCCTACACGAACGTGCCTGCCGGACCGGCCACGTTTTACGCCCTGATTGATCGCAAAGATGCGCGGGTATCCAAGGCGGTTCTGGTTTTTTCGGGTGCCGCCCCGACCTGCGGCACAGACCTTGCGACCATTTCCGTCGATACCGGAACCGGTGCTTTTCTGGACCGCGACACGGCTGCCGAACTGCACGCCCTTGGCGCGAAGCTCGCCGATCAGGACAAAGATCTTTACAATGACTTCCTGATGGAAAAGATGGGCGACAACTCGGATTACGCCGACTTTGTCACGCTGCCACAAGGACACCGCTTTCCGAACTTTGGCACCGGATGGCGCGATGGTGGCTATCCTGTAGCGTCCCTGACCGACGGTGCGGGCCAAGTAGTCGCCCTTTACGCCGATTTCATGGGGGCCGACGAACAGGGCACCTGGCTTTTGCCGCCCCCCTGCAGCACTTCCTGATCCCGCGAACCCCGGAGGCACCATGAGCATTTTCGATTTTCTCAAAGGCCAATTCATCGACGTCATCCACTGGACCGATGACACGCGCGACACGATGGTCTGGCGGTTTGAACGTGAGGGCCACGAAATCAAATACGGCGCGAAACTGACGGTGCGCGAAGGTCAGGCGGCGGTGTTCATCCACGAAGGCCAGTTGGCGGATGTGTTCACGCCCGGCCTTTACATGCTTGAAACCAACAACATGCCGATCCTGACCAGCTTGCAGAACTGGGATCACGGATTTCAAAGCCCGTTCAAATCGGAAATCTATTTCATCAACACCACGCGTTTCAATGATCAGAAATGGGGCACCAAGAACCCGATCATGTGCCGCGATCCCGAATTTGGGCCGGTGCGGCTGCGTGCATTCGGCACCTATTCGATGCGGGTCGGCGATCCGGCGAAATTCATGACCGAGATTGTCGGCACAGACGGTGAATTCACCGCCGACGAGATCAGCTTTCAGATCCGCAACGTCATTCTGCAAGAGGTCAGTCGCGTGCTTGCCAGCGCCGGCATCCCGGTTCTGGACATGGCCGCGAACACCGCAGATCTGAGCAAGCTGATCACCACGGCCATCTCGCCAAAGGTCGCTGATTACGGACTGACCCTTCCCGAATTCTACATCGAAAACATCAGCCTGCCCCAGGAAGTCGAGAAAGTGCTTGATAAGCGGACGTCGGTCGGCATCGCCGGGGATCTTGCCAAATACATGCAGTTCAATGCCGCCGAAGGCATGGGCAGCCCAAATTCTGCCGCGGGTGCTGCAATGGCCACGGGCATGGGGGCTGCGATGGGTCTTGGCATGGCGAACCAGATGGGCCAGCCTGGCCCGTGGGGTGCTCCTCCGGCCCCACCTGCGGCACCCGTTGCCGCTGCGTGGCATGTGGCCGAGAACGGCGAGACCAAAGGCCCGTTTTCGGAACCGGACCTTGCCCGGATGGCGGCCTCGGGCAGCCTGACCCGCGCCAGCCATGTCTGGACCGCCGGGCAGGATGGCTGGAAAGCCGCCGGCGATACCGATCTTGCGCGGCTGTTCTCCATGATCCCGCCGCCGCCGCCCGCAGGCTGATCTTGGCGCAACCCGGCGAATATCATTACCCCTGCGACAGTTGCGGGGCGGACCTGCGGTTTGCGCCGGGGCAAACGCAGCTTGTCTGCGATCATTGCGGGCACACCCAGCAGATCGTGGCACCCACCGCCAACGCGCGGCGAAAGGCCTTGGGCGAGCTTGATCTGAACGCCGCCTTGCACGACGATCTGCCCGAAGCCCAGATGGCTTCGGTGCAAAGCACGCATTGCCCGAATTGCGGCGCGGTGGTCGAGTTTTCGGGCGCCAGCCATGCCACCGAATGTCCGTTCTGCGCCTCGCCCGTGGTGGTGGACAGCGGCGCGTCCCGGCGGATCAAACCGCAGGCGCTGGTGCCGTTTCAATTGAACGAAGATCAGGCGCGCAAGGCGATGAATGGCTGGCTCGGCAGCCTTTGGTTCGCGCCTTCGGGGCTGGTCGAATATTCCCGCAAGGGCCGCGCGATGACCGGGGTCTATGTGCCGTTCTGGACCTTCGATGCTGCCACCCAAAGCCACTATCAGGGTGAGCGCGGCGATCATTATTACGAGACGCGGACGGTGCAGGTCGTGGTCAACGGCAAGCGCGAAACCCGGCAGGAACAGGTGCAGAAAACCCGCTGGACCCGTGTTTCAGGCCGCGTGGCGCGCGATTTCGACGATGTTCTGGTCATGGCTTCCTCCAGCTTGCCGCACCGGATCGGCGATGATCTGACGCCGTGGGATCTTGGCATGCTGGTGCCCTATACGCCCGACTACCTGTCAGGCTTTCAGGCCGAGGCCTACACTCTGGGCCTTGCCGACGGGCAGGTGCAGGCGCGTCAGGACATGGCGCAGGTGATTGAAAATGACGTGCGCCGCGATATCGGCGGCGATGTTCAGCGCGTGGCGGGCATTGAGACCGAACACCGGGACGAGACGTTCAAGCACATCCTTCTTCCCGTCTGGATGGCCGCCTACAAATACGGCGGGCGCAGTTTCCGCTTTGTTGTCAACGGCCAAACCGGCGAAGTGCGGGGCGAGCGCCCGTGGTCGGCATGGAAGATCGCCGCCGCCGTGATCGTGGCTGCACTCGTCATTGCCGCCGTTGCCTACATTGCCGACCCCGAGGCGCTGGGTCTGCCACGTCCGGACTGGCTGGACCTGCCACGTTGACTCCGCGCCTGCGACACCCGATAGAAGCCCATCCAGAATAAGGCCTGCCATGCGCGTTCTTGACCATGCCCGCATCCCCGAATTGCCCCACCCCTATTTCGGCAAGGTGCGCGATTGCTACGACCTTCCCGCGCAGGGCGACACGCCCGCCCGCCGAATCCTGATCTCGTCCGACCGGATTTCGGCGTTTGACCGGATACTTGCGGCGATCCCGTACAAGGGTCAGGTGCTCACCCAGACGGCGCGGTTCTGGTTCGATCACACCACTGACATCTGCCCCAATCATGTGCTGGCCTACCCTGACCCCAACGTGGTGATCGGTCGCCATGTCACGATTCTGCCCGTGGAAATTGTCGTGCGCGGCTACCTTGCGGGCACCACAGGCACGTCGGTTCTGACCATGTACAAGAACGGCGCGCGGGCGATGTATGGCCATGCGCTGCCCGACGGGTTGCGCGACAATCAGGTGCTGCCCGCTCCCATCATCACCCCCACGTCGAAGGCGTTCGACGGCGGCCATGATGAGCCTTTGACGGCCGATGCCATCGTCGCACACGGGCTTTTGACCCAATCGCAGTGGGATCAGGTGGCTGCCTATGCCCTCGCGCTGTTCAAGCGCGGTCAGGACATGGCGGCACAGCGCGGGCTGATCCTTGTTGATACGAAATACGAATTCGGCATCGACGATCAGGGCCGAATCCTGCTGGCGGATGAGATTCATACTCCCGATTCCAGCCGCTACTGGCTGGCATCAGGCTATGAAGCGGCGTTCGCCGCTGGTTCGCGCCCGCCCAGTTTCGACAAGGATGTGATCCGTTCATGGGTTGCCGCGCGTTGCGATCCCTACCACGACCCGATCCCCGAAATTCCCGCCGACATGATCGACGCAACCAGCCGGGTGTATGTTCAGGCCTATGAAATGATCACCGCTCAGACCTTCATCCCCGACACGTCCGGCGCCACCCCCCTTGACCGCGTCCGCGCAAATCTTGCCCCCTATTTTGACGGAGAGCACCCATGATCCTGTGCTGTGGCGAAGCTCTGATCGACATGCTGCCCCGCATCAGCACCCAAGGCGAACCCGCCTTCGCGCCCTATGCCGGGGGGGCGGTGTTCAACACCGCCATCGCCTTGGGGCGGCTGGGCGCACCTGCGGGATTCTTCTCGGGGCTTTCGACCGACATGCTGGGCCAGATCCTGACCGATACCTTGACGGCCAGCCATGTGGATACCGCGCAAGCCGCCCGGTCGGCCCGGCCGACGACGGTGGCGTTCGTCAAACTGGTGGACGGTCAGGCAACCTATGCATTCTACGACGAGAATACCGCCGGGCGGATGCTGGCGCTGGCCGATCTGCCCGATCTGCCGGACGATGTGCAGGCGCTGTTCTTCGGTGGCATCAGCCTGGTGAACGACCCCGCCGCCAGCACCTACCTCGCGCTGCAAA
>JBGSRQ010000023.1:0-3000 GCA_041737515.1 Rhodobacterales bacterium
CCTGCAGCCCGCATGGCCGCCGCGGATCAGGCACTGGCCACCGCGCGTGCACAGGGCTGGAAGGACAGCCGCCTTGGGTTCAGCTACTTCGCCATCGGCCGCACCAACATGGCCGACCGTCCCGATCAGGCACTGGCTGCATTCTCGATGGCCTCAAACATCTATCGCAGCCTGCCCGGTGGCGCGCTGCATGCCGCCCATGTTGATATGCAGATGGCAGCCTATGCCTTGTCGCAGGGTCGCGCCGATCAGGCCGTGCAACTGGTCGACCGTGCGTTGCCTGTTGTGAAGTCGGGCGAGAATGCCGCGATGACGGCAATGCTCCTGATGATGAAATCAGAAGCATTGCGCGTTGCGGGTCAAGCTGACGCAGCAGCGGCTCTGCGGGTCGACAGCATGCCGTGGGCGCGCTATGGGTTCGGCGCCGACAGCGAAGTGCGCAGCCGCGAACGTGGCATCCGCGCGCTGGTTCCGGCAGCTTATCGGTAGAGGGCGGGGGTTTCCCGTCACGGGGAACTTTGAAATGATCGTGATTGCAGGGGCCATTCTTGGCGCGGGCTGGGGCACTTATCTGGCGCGCAAGCGGGGCGGCAAGGGGCCGGATCAGTTGCAATATGCAGCCGGATTCGGCATTGCCTTCACGGTATTGGGCGTGTTCCTGACGATCTTCATCGAACGCATGGCCAGCTGACCCCATGTTCCTGCGGTTTTTCGAAGCTTTGCGAAGAACCGGCGTGCCAGTCTCCCTGCGCGAACATCTGGCGTTTCTGGACGGGATGGCGGCGGGTCTTGTCACCTATGATGTGACCGGATTCTACCATCTGGCCCGCACCACGATGGTGAAGGACGAGCGCCACCTTGACCGTTTTGATCGCGCCTTCTCCGAGTGTTTCGCGGGGCTGGAGGCGATTTCGCCCGAAGCGGTTCTGGACGCGCTGGCCCTGCCGGAAGACTGGCTGGAAAAGCTGGCCGAAAAGCACCTGTCCCCGGAGGAACGCGCGGCAATTACGGCGTTGGGCGGGTTTGAAGCCCTGATCGACACGCTGCGAAAACGCCTTGCCGAACAGCAGGGCCGCCATCAGGGCGGGTCGAAATGGATCGGCACCGCCGGCACCTCGCCCTTTGGCGCTTATGGCTACAACCCCGAAGGTGTGCGCATCGGACAGGCTGAAAGCCGCCACCAGCGCGCCGTCAAGGTCTGGGACAAGCGCGAGTTCCGCAATCTGGACGGCGACGTAGAACTTGGCACCCGCAACATCAAGGTTGCCCTGCGCCGTCTGCGCAAATGGGCGCGCGATGGTGCGGCGGAGGAGCTTGATCTGGACGGCACGATCCGCGCAACCGCCGAACACGGCTGGCTGGATGTGCAGACAAGGCCCGAGCGTCGCAATGCGGTGAAAGTGCTGCTGTTCCTTGATATTGGCGGGTCGATGGACCCCTATGTGAAGGTGATGGAGGAAGTGTTCAGCGCCGCCCGCGCAGAATTCAAACACCTTGTGCCGTTCTATTTTCACAACTGCCTGTATGAAGGGGTTTGGCGCGACAACCGCCGCCGCTGGGATGCGCAGACCCCGACGTGGGATGTGATCCGCACCTATGGGTCTGATTACAAATGCATTTTTGTGGGCGATGCCAGCATGTCTCCCTACGAGATTCTGCACCCCGGCGGGGCCAATGAACATTGGAATCCCGAAAGCGGACAGGTCTGGCTGAATCGCGCCTTTGCCCATTGGCCGGCACATCTGTGGATCAACCCGGTGCCGGAGGCGCATTGGGCGCACACCCATTCCATCCGCCTGATCCGCGAGCTTGCGGGCAACATGGTGCCGATGACGCTGGATGGCATCGGGCGCGGCATCAAGGCGCTGGGGCGTTAACGCCCCTTTCCCAAACCCCTGCCCCGCCCCATATTGACGCCATGATCAAGTTTTTCCCCATCCTGCTGATCCTTCTGTACGGCCTTGGCCGCTATCATTTTGCGGTCTGGCGCACGAAGGCGCTGCTGGATGCAAAGTCGCGTCCACTGACCGACAGCCGGCTGAACGACCGCACGCAGCGCATGGCGCAGGCACTGGGGTTGCCGACCATCAAGGTCAATGTCTTTGACATTCCGCAGGTCAACGGGCTGGCGGCCCCCGACGGGCGGATTTTTCTGACCCAGGGGTTTTTGGCGAAATACGACGCGGGCGAGGTGACGGCGGATGAGCTGGCGTCGGTCATCGCGCACGAACTGGGCCATGTGGCTTTGGGTCATACCAAACGCCGGATGATAGATTTCACCGGGCAGAACGCGATTTTCATGATGCTGACGGCGTTTCTGGCGCGGTTTGTTCCGCTGATCGGGCCGATGATTGCCAGCGCTGTGGCAGGCGCATTGGGCGCCATCCTGTCGCGGCGCGATGAGCATGAGGCAGATGCCTATGCCTCGGCCCTGCTGGTCAAGGCGGGCATCGGCACCGCACCGCAGAAATCACTGTTTCGCAAACTGGAAGGGTTGGTGGGCATACAGGGCAATGGCCCGCCCGCATGGCTGCGCAGCCATCCCAGAACGACTGACCGCATCGCCGCGATCGAGGCACGCGAGGCACGTTGGGATCAGGTGGACTAGCGGCGTCAGATCGTGTGAACCGCCTTTGACAGCCGGTTCAGGCGCAACCGTTTGAGCAGGCTTTTGAGTGTGGTCTGCCCGCCAGACCGCCGCTCTGCCTCGGCGCGAACGGACTCCAATACCGCGTTCACCGCGTCGGGGTGATGCGACCACATCTGCCATAAGAACCCGTCGGGATCGCGGCGGTCCACCCCTTCGGCGGCAAGCTGGCCGCGTGGAAAATCGGCCGCGTTGAACGTCAGTATCGCATCCGCACCAGAGCCGATGGCGGTCGCCAGCACATGGATGTCATTGTCGTCGGGCAGGTGCAGCCGGGCCTCAAGCCCGGGTTGCGGCTTGACCAGAGCGGCGGGATAAGCCACGCGCAACTGCGCCACGGCATCGCGCGCGCG
>JBGSRQ010000026.1:0-3336 GCA_041737515.1 Rhodobacterales bacterium
ATGCCGCAACGCCGCCAGCGCCGCCCCCGCATTGTCGATCTGGTGCGGGCCGGGAAGGTTTGGCAGCGGTAGGTCCAGCAGCCCCGTCTCATCCTGATAGATCAGCCGCCCACGCTCGGCAAAGGCGTGCCAGTGCTGGCCATGCACCAGAAGCGGCGCGCCCAGACGCTGCGCCCGCGCCTCGATCACCGCAAGGCCTTCGGGCGTTTGCGGGCCAACGACACAAGGCACGCCGCGTTTCATGATCCCGGCCTTTTCGCCCGCGATTTCCGGCAGGGTGTCACCCAGATATTGCTGATGATCAAGGCTCACGGGCGTGATGATCGTCAGCGCCGGGCGGTCGATCACGTTGGTCGCATCCAGCCTGCCGCCCAGGCCGACCTCAAGCAACGTATAATCGGCCGGCGTGCGGGCGAAGGCTACAAACGCCGCACAGGTCGTGATCTCGAAGAACGTGATCGAATCTGCGCCATTGGACGCAACACATTCATCCAGCAAGGCCGTCAGCGCAGGTTCGCTGATCAACTCTCCGGCCAGCCGGATGCGTTCGTGAAACCGGGCCAGATGCGGCGAGGTATAGGCATGAACCGATTTCCCCGCAGCCTCCATCCCCGCCCGGATCATCGCCTGAGTGGACCCTTTGCCGTTGGTTCCCGCAATATGCACCACGGGGGGCAGGTTGCGTTCAGGGTGGCCAAGTGCTGCAAGCAACCGTTCCACCCGGTCCATCGTCAGGTCGATGACCTTGGGATGCAGGGTCATCATCCGCTCAAGAACGGCATCCGATCCGGCGATCATTTCGCGGCTGTCGCGCCGGTTGACTGGGGAACAAGTGGCTCGACGGGTTCCGGTGCAGGAAGATCACCCTTTACCGCCGGGGGCTGATTGGTCAGCAGGCGGATTATGGTCACCAACTCGTCGCGCATGTCGCGTCGATGGGTCACACGGTCCAGCATCCCGTGATCCAGCAGATATTCGGCGCGCTGAAACCCTTCAGGCAGCTTTTCGCGGATCGTCTGTTCAATGACACGCGGCCCGGCAAAACAGATCAGCGCCTGCGGCTCGGCGATCTGCACATCCCCCAGCATCGCATAACTGGCGGTGACACCTCCGGTGGTCGGATGGGTCAAGACGACGATATAGGGCAATCCCGCTTCTTTCAGCATCTCCACCGCGACCGTGCTGCGCGGCATCTGCATCAGCGACAGGATGCCCTCCTGCATCCGCGCGCCGCCCGCCGCCGCGAAAAGCACCAGCGGGCGCTTCAACGCCACCGCACGCTGTGCCGCAGCGATGATCGCATTGCCGACATACATGCCCATCGACCCCGCCATGAAGGCAAAATCCTGACCGACGGCCACGATGGGGGTGCGCAGGACGTCGCCTTCAACCACCAGCATCGCGTCTTTCTCGCCGGTTGCCTTCTGGTTGGCCTTGATCCGATCGGGATATTTTTTCTGGTCGCGGAATTGCAGCGGGTCGGCCACAGGGTCGGGCACCTTGACCTCGATAAAGACCCCGGCATCGAACAATGCCTTGAAGCGGTCACGCGGTGTGATCGCCATGTGGTGATCGCAATTGGTGCAGACGTTCAGATTATCGGACAGTTCGCGATGAAACAGCATCGTCCCGCATTCCGGGCATTTGGTCCACAAATTCTCGGGGACCTCGCGCCGTGAAAACAGCGAGTTGATCGTCGGGCGGACGTAGTTGGTGATCCAGTTCATCGCGGGCTGGCCTTCGCGTAATTCGGGTTGGGGCCAGAGATAGGCTTCGGGGGCGGGAATTGCAATCACGCCCAGGCCCCGGTCAGCCGGTGCAATCGGTCAGCGCAAGCGGCAGCGTCTCGATTTCCGACCCGTTCTTGCGCTGAAATCGCAGAATGCCGCAGGCTCCGTTTTCAAGGTGGATCAAACAACCGCGGCACAAGTCAATCTGCCAGCGCGTCGCAAATCCGGATTTCAGAACCGTTGTCTGATCCGGATCGACGGAATGTGCATATCCGATGCGCAGGCCGTCACGCGATACGGCGGTCATTCGGTGTCGGGATCGTCTCTATCGCCAATCGTTCGTCCGCCGCCGCATCTATCCCCATTCCGCACACCTGCAAGCACTGCCTGAAAGCAGGCGCGGGCGGCCCGGATCTTGTTCTGATCTGCAATCGCCTTTGCGAACATACTATCTTCAGCCCTGACGCTCGGGCCGTGCCTGCATGCCCATGGGTCTTTCCAATAGCAGATCGGGACATCGCAGTTCGGGGCTTGCGCTGCGGCCATTGCAGCCGTTGCGAAGATGTCGCATCAACGGACAACAGGGCGGTGCAGCAAGGGTCAAGCGGATGACGGACGCAGTTTCAATCCAAGGGGCAAGGGTTGTGCTTGCAGACCGGATCGCGCGGGTCGACGTGCGCCTTGAGGGTGGCGTGATCAGCGGCCTTGATACCGCGCGAGACGGGGCACGGGTCATCGACGGGCGCGGGATGATCCTGGCCCCGGCGCTGGTCGATGCGCATGGCGACGCATTCGAATATTCCATGATGCCGCGCCCCGGCGTGCGCTTTGGCACCCACGCCGCACTGCTGGAGGCCGACCGGCAGCTTGCCGCGAACGGCATTGCCACCGCCTATCATGCGTTGACTTTAGGGTGGGAACCGGGCCTGCGGTCAGTGGAAACCGGGGCCGAGGTGATTGCGGCAATCACCGAACTGGCCCCCCGCCTGACGGCAGAGCATCGCGTGCAACTGCGGTGGGAGACGTTCTGTCTGGAAGCAGAGCCGCTGATCGCTGCGGCGCTGAAGGGGCCGTTGACGCCGTCGGTCGCGTTCAACGACCATACCTCGATGGCCGTTCTTCACCCATCGGTGCGGGTGCAGGACCGCCCGTTCGAGTTTGATCCGGCCTTTCCGGTGACGGATCTGAACGGCGCCGCCTTTGCCGCCAAGATCGCGCCGCGCGCCGCACGTTCGGACCTGTCTGCCGCCGATTTTACGGCCTTGGTCGGGCGCATGTGGGACAGGCGGGCCGAGGTGCCGGAAGCCATCGCCCGGGTGGCAACCCTTGCCCGGCAAGCCGGTGCGCCCATGCTGTCGCATGACGACAGCCAGCTTGAGACGCGCGATTTCTACCGCCGTCACGGCTCGGATATTTCGGAGTTTCCGATGACGCTGGCCGTGGCCGAACACGCCCGCGCGAACGGCGATGCGATCCTTTTCGGCGCGCCCAACGCGACGCGGGGTGGCAGTCACATCGGATCACCATCCGCCGCTGACATGGTGGCGCGGGGGCTGTGTGATGGTCTTGCGTCCGATTACTTTTACCCGTCCATGCTGGCCGGGAT
>JBGSRQ010000042.1:0-1714 GCA_041737515.1 Rhodobacterales bacterium
CCCTTGCGGACATCTGGCTGGGCTTGGCACAGCCCGCGCCGGTCGCCGCGATGACCGGGCTTATTCTGGGTGAAGTGCCGCTTGATGAGGTTGATCTGATTCCCGGCACTGATGATTTTCTGACGGAAGGCTGAGCGATGACCGACATGCCCCCCCCCGCCACATCCCCTGCCAGCCCGCCCCGGCGCTGGATGCGCTGGGTGTTGGGCCTGTCATTGGCGCTCAACCTTGCGGTGGCAGGGTTGGTTCTGGGTGCAGTGATCCGCCAGGAACTGCCCGGCCCGCGCGACCGGATGGTGCGGGATCTTGGCTTTGGTCCCTTCAGTGATGCGCTCAGCGATGCCGACCGCAAGGCACTGCGACGGGCGTTTTTCGAACAGGCACCGGATTTCCGCAAATCGCGCGAAGATATACGTTCGGATATGGCGGCCCTTCTGGCGGTGCTGCGGGCAGAGCCTTTCGACGCCGCAACCTTGCAGGATGTGATCCAGCGCCAGACCGAGCGGATCAACGCGCGTCAGGCACTTGGGCGCACCCTCATTCTTGACCGGATTGAAGGCATGACCCCGCAAGAGCGTGCGGACTTCGCCGACCGTCTGGAAGACGGCTTGTCGCGGCGTGGCGCGAAGAAGCGCTGACCTGCGCCATGGACCTTCCGTTTCAGGCGGTCACCCGGATTTCACAGCCGCGCACCCCGGTGGCATGTGCGGTTGCTGAGGGACGAAAGGGGCGTTTGCCCGTATCACGGCCCATATCAGGCCGCATCGCGGCTGATCGTGACCATGTTGCGCCCCGCCAATTTGGCCTGCATCAACGCACGGTCGGCGCGTTCGATCACATCGGCAACGGCTTCGCCCGCCTGCGGCTCGCTGATCGCAAGGCCGATGGAGACTGTAACAGCAAGAACGACGCCACCCGGCAGTTCGAACGCGCGCCTGTGCACCGCGCTGCGCAGGCGGTCGGCGATATCCTGCACGTCGGGCAACGAGGTGTTGGGCAATCCGATCAGGAATTCCTCACCACCAATGCGGGCCAGCAGATCTCCCTCGCGCACGTTGTCCGACAGGCAGCGGGCGACATCCTGCAGCACATGATCGCCCGCCGCATGGCCAAAACGGTCATTCACGGTCTTGAAACGGTCAAGATCGACGACCATCACGCAATAACATTGCGCCATCGCCGCCGCTTCGGTTGCAATCGCGGCGAGGCGGGGCAGGGCGTGCCTGCGGTTGAAAAGCCCGGTCAGCGGATCAATCGTCGACAATCGCACATTATCCTGGACGGCGGCCCGGCGGCGATCGGCGGTCTGCTTGCGTGCCATCAGCCGGCGCAGTCGCAGCCCGAGTTCGGCAACCGGCAGCCCGGCTTCTGTCACCCCGTCCGCCCCCAGATCAAAGGCCGTGGCGGTGCTGCTTTCGATGCCCTGCCGGCGCAGGATGCACACTGCTGCATGACGGCTGCCCGCGCGACTGCGCAGATCCGACATCAGCCGGAGCCCGCCACCGGGGCCACCCAGATCTTCGTCGATCACATAGGCATCGGCGCAATCATCGCTGGCCGGATCGGCCAGCGCCTCGGCACGGGTCATGATGATCACCCGGTCCGGCAGGGTTGCTGCAAGGTCGCGCCGCATCCGTGCTGCGGTGTCGGGACGGTCTGTGATCAGGGCCAGCTTGCCCGGAGCCACGAATTCCGCGGCATCTTCGGCCATGCC
>JBGSRQ010000065.1:0-7151 GCA_041737515.1 Rhodobacterales bacterium
ACGCGGGCGGCGCTCGCCGCCGTGGCGCGCTGGATCGACGAGGAGTTGGGACTGACCATGCGCACAGCCGTTGTGCCGCTGGCCGATATTCGCGCGGCGGGTCTGGATGTGCTGGTTGCGCGGTATCAGGTGTCGGCAGACATGACGTTCGCGATGTTCGCAGGGGGCGGGTCGGCATGGGCCGAGGCGCAGATGAAGGCCGGGCGTTTTGCCGTTGACCCGGCCCCGCCCGGCACGCGGCCAGACCTGACCGGGCTCTCCTGCAGGTGGGACCCCGTTGCCGCGACCAAGGGGCAGATCCTTTCGGTGATCGCGGTCCCGGGCGCGGATGACGGGGCCTTTCGCACCCTGGTCGCCGATGTGGTAGCACTGGCCAATGCGGCGGGAGGCGGACGGCCCCTGCCCGAAGAAGGCCCGCGCCCTCGCCTTTACTTTGGCGGGATGGATGCCGAGGCCCGCGCGCAGGCCCCGAAAGGTCAGCGCTGGAAGGTCAGGATCGGGGTGATCATCGCGGTCATTCTGAGCACGATCCTGCACCGTCTGAACCTGACGCTGGCCGGGTTCAATGTGCGCGCCTATGCCCGCGATGTGGCGGCGAACACCGATTTTCGCAAGTTCGACGACGGGTTGAAGATGACCATCGACACTGATGCCAAGGGGGCTGCGGCTATCGAGGCGCGGCTGGAGGCGGCCTCGGTCAAGGGCATCTGCCGCTATGGCCTGCACCGGCAGGACAGCGCTTTGGTCACCTGCATCGTGCCGTCACCGATGACGCGCGACCACATGCATTTCGTCGATGGCGCGGCAGGCGGCTATGCCGAAGCGGCGGCGGCGATGAAGGCTAAGCCTTGACCACGCGCGCCATGTCCAGCCCGTCGCGGGCAAAGCGGTTGCGCGTGTCGATGATCAGCGCGGCCCACTCGCCCAACGCTGCGTAATCCACCGCGTCGTGGTCGGTGGAAATCAGCACCGCGTCATAATCCGCAACCGTTTGTGCCGTCAACGGCACCGACGCGCGGCCCATCAAATGCCCGTATTCGCGGGTTTTCGGCACTTCGGTCACATGCGGGTCGTGGAAGTCGGCGCGCCCGCCGCGCTCCTCGATCAGGTCGATCAGGCGCAGCGACGGGCTTTCGCGAATGTCGGGGACGTTCTTTTTGTAGGCCAGCCCGATGATCAGCACGCGCGACCGGCTGAGCGCTTTGCCAAAGCGGATGTCCAGCGCCTCGGCCAGTCGTCCCACCACATGTTTTGGCATGCCCGAGTTGATTTCGCCTGCCAGTTCGATGAACCGGGTCGGCAGGTCATATTCGCGCGATTTCCACGTCAGGTAGAACGGGTCAATCGGGATGCAATGCCCGCCCAGACCGGGACCGGGGTAAAACGGCATGTAGCCAAAGGGCTTGGTCTTTGCCGCTTCGATCACCTGCCACACGTCGATGTCCATCGCATCGAACACCACCTTCAATTCGTTCACCATGGCGATGTTGACGGCGCGAAAGATGTTTTCGGTCAGCTTGACCGCCTCGGCCGTGGCGGTTGTCGCAACGGGCACCACGCGGTCCACCACGGCACCATAGAACGCCTCCATCGCGGCCCCCGCAAGTGGCCCGTCACCCGCAACGATCTTGGGGATCGAGGTGGTGGAGTGGTCGCGGTTGCCGGGGTCTTCGCGTTCGGGCGAAAAGCCAAGGAAGAAATCCGCGCCCGATCGCAGACCACCCGCCTCCAGCAAGGGTTTGACAACCTCATCGGTGGTGCCGGGCCAGGTGGTGGATTCCAGCACGATCAACTGGCCTGCACGCAACGTTGCGGCGATGGAGTCACAGGTGCGGGTGACATAGCCAAGATCCGGCTCGCGGTGGCGGGTCAGGGGGGTGGGCACGCAGATAACGATCACGTCGCACCGGCCAAGCCCGGCAAAATCCGTGGTCGCGGTAAAGCGTGCGCCCTGCGCAAGCAAATCCGCGTCACTGACGGAACCAATGTAGGACCGCCCCGCCTCCAGCGCCACGATCTTGCCGGGGTCGATGTCAAATCCGGTCACGCCAAAGCCGGCCCGCGCCACGGCCATCGCCAGCGGCAAACCGACATAGCCCAGTCCGATGACCCCCACTGTCGCGCGGCGGACGGTCAGCGCGGACATCAGGGCTGCGTGCATAGTTTCGGTCATCCGGTCACCCTTTTCATTCCGGGTCGACATTGGGCCTTGAACCCGCGCTGTCAAGCAACGGACACGATGACCAACGCAAACTTGCTTTGCATCCCGAAAAAAGGTCAACTACCCCGGATGCTGCACGCCACTGCCATGGATTGGGTGGCGTCTCACGCAGTAAAGGACGCCGCAGATGTGGAACAAGGTTGGGGCAATGGCACTGGTGGCGGCATCTTTCGCAGCACCCGCGGTTGCCGATGATTGGCGCAAACCCTTGTTTGACAGCTTTGACGGTAGTGATTTCGCGCCCGAGGGCGGGCTTTATTACCGTGAGAACTTCGAGCAGACCGCAGGAACCGTGACCTTTCAGAAAGAGGTCACCCGCGATGGCAAAGGCGCACTGAAACTGTCGGTCAAGCCGATCTGTGGCAATGACGGCGAATGCAGCGAGCGTGCCGAGATCTGGGAAAAGACCGAACTGCGCGTGCCCTATGACAAGGGAATCTGGTACGGATTCTCGGTGAAATTCGCAGACCCCATTCCGCAGGATGACCACCGCTATCTGATTGCCCAGTGGAAGCGTGAAATCGGGCCGGACGCGGTTGGTGATTTCAGCCCGTTCCTTGCGCTGCGGATGAATGAGGGCAAGCTTTTTGCCACGGTCGAGACGAACTACCTGCCCGGCCTTGATACGGCGCCCGAAAACAATGTGTGCCCGGGTGGCGCCACCCCCGTCTGGCTGCGCCCGGAAACCAACCAGATGCGCGCTTTGGTGGCGACCGAGGCGAACTGGACCACCCAGAAGGAGGACGTCTTCACATCCTGCACCGACAAGATCACGATCGTGGATCATGGCAACCCGTTGCCGGCGCCAAACTCGGGCTGGATCGACTTTGCGGTTTACACCAGACCCGGGCCCGGGGGTGACGGCCACATCGAGCTTTTCGCCAACGGCAAGCCCATCGTCACCGTCACCGGCCACATCGGACATAGTGATGCGGGGCTGGAGGAGAACCAGTACTTCAAATTCGGCCCCTACCGCGCCGCATCGGATGACGAATGGACGCTTTACTACGACGATTTCCGCCGCAGCCCCGATTGCTCGGACGTACTGCGCGACGGCGATGGTTGTGCGGCTGCACGCTGACCCATGCCCGGCGCGCATGGCAGATCGTCATGGACAGGTAGCAGCGCTACCCGTAAGTTGGCATCGACTGGCCGGTGCGCCGAGCGAACTTCGGGAATGACGGCCAGATGACAGCGCACACCGATCTCTTGTCGATCACTGGCCTGAACGTGTCGTTCAACCTGCCGGGCGGGCCGCTGCATGCCGTGCGCGATGTCAGCCTGCGGGTGGCGCCGGGCAAGGTGACCGCACTGGTCGGTGAATCCGGGTCGGGCAAATCGGTGATCTCGCAGGCTGTGATGGGTATTCTGCCGCGCGTGGCCAGGGCCAGCGGTCGGATCATGTTTTGCGACCCTTCGGGCAGCGGACCGGTGAATCTTCTGGACCTGCCCCCAGACGGCCCCGAAATACGCGCCCTTCGGGGCAAGCGGATGGGCAAGATATTTCAGGAACCCATGACATCGCTTTCGCCATTGCACACGATCGGCAACCAGATCGGTGAGGTGCTGGCGATTCACGAAAGCGTCACCGGCAAGGAACAGCGCGCATCGGTCGAAGAGATGCTGGCGCTGGTTGGCTTTGCCGACCCAAAGCGCGCCATCGAGATGTATCCGTTCGAGCTTTCAGGCGGGATGCGTCAGCGCGCGATGATCGCCATGGCACTGATCTGCCGCCCGACCCTGCTGATCGCGGATGAGCCGACAACCGCGCTGGACGTGACCATTCAGGCGCAAATCCTTGAGCTTCTGCGTGATCTGCAGACCAAGCTTGGCATGGCCATGCTGCTGATCACGCATGATCTGGGTGTGGTCGCCAATGTCGCCGACGAGGTTGTGGTGATTTATCACGGTCAGATCATGGAGGCGGGCACCGTCGATGACATCTTCACCCGCCCTGCGCATCCCTATCTGAAGGGCCTTATGGCCGCCGTGCCGCATTTCGCGATGAAACCGGGAGAGCGGCTGAAATCGCTGCGCGAAATTCCGGTGAACGCGGGGCAGTTGCTGGGGAAATCTGCGGCCCCGGCAAAAAGCGGTACGGATGTGATCCTGTCGGTCAAGAACCTGTCCAAATCCTACTCCACCCGCAAAAGCGGGTTCTTCGGCGGTGGCACGTCAACGTCCGTCAAGGCGGTGGACGGGGTCAGTTTTGACATCATGCGCGGCGAATGTCTGGGGTTTGTGGGCGAAAGTGGCTGCGGGAAAACCAACGTCAGCAAGATATTGATGCGCGCGGTGCGCCCCGATACGGGCAGCATTGTCTTCAACGGTGCGGGGGCGGCGCCGTTCGATGTGCTGGCCGCCGAAGGGCCTGCCTTGCACGATCTGCGCACCAAGGTGCAGATGATCTTTCAAGACCCGGTGTCATCGCTTTCGCCCCGCATGACGGTGCAGAACATCCTTGCCGAACCGCTTGAAATTCATCGTCGCGGAACGCCCGCGTCACGCCTTGAAACGGTCTGCACGCTGATGGATGCCATCGGTCTGGACCGTCGCTATATCAAACGCTATCCGCACAGTTTTTCGGGCGGCCAGCGCCAGCGCATCGGTATTGCGCGGGCCTTGGCTTTGGGGCCGGAACTGGTGATCTGTGACGAGCCGGTCTCGGCGCTGGATGTATCGGTGCAGGCGCAGATTTTGAACCTTCTGAAGGATTTGCAAAAGGAACTGGGGCTGACCTACCTTTTCATCTCACACAATCTGGCGGTGGTGGATTACATGGCCGACCGCATCGCCGTGATGTGTGCGGGCCGCATTGTGGAACTGGCGCCCCGCGCGGCCCTGATGCAAAGCCCGATGCATCCCTATACCAAATCTCTGCTGGCTGCCGTGCCGTTTCCCGATCTGGAAAAGCCGCTGGATTTCGGGGTCTTGCGCGCCAATGCCGGATCAAACGTCGCGGGTTGGGAGGCGGCCTTCCGACCGGGCGACGGCATAGCCCTTGCGCCGGTCGATCTTGGTGGCGGCCATTTCGTGCTGGCCCGCCCGGACGCCAAACTTGCAAAGGCCGCCGCATGAAACGACGCTTTGAGGATGCGCGCATCCTGATGTATTCGCATGATACGTTCGGCCTTGGCCATCTGCGACGCTGCCGCACGATTGCCCATGCGCTGGTCGAGGATTTCCGCGGATTGCAGATCCTGATCATCTCGGGGGCCACGATTGCAGGCGCATTCGATTACCGGGCCCGCGTCGATTTCGTGAAAATCCCCAGCGTGATCAAGCTGCGAAACGGCGAATACACCTCGCTCGCCAAACATATCGACCTTGCCGACACGCTCAAACTGCGCGCCTCGATCATCCGGCACACGGCCGAGACGTTTCAGCCCGATATCTTTATCGTCGACAAGGAACCGCTGGGCCTGCGCGGCGAGGTGGAGGAGACGCTGACCTATCTGAAATCCAGGGGCACCCGGCTGGTTCTGGGCATGCGCGAGGTGATGGACGCGCCGCATCTTCTGGATGCAGAGTGGAAGCGAAACGATGTGATGACCAAGATCGCGCAGCTTTACGATACCGTCTGGGTCTATGGCCCGCCGGATTTTTATGATCCGCTGAACAGCCTGACGGTGCCGCCATTGTTGCGCGCGAAAATGAATTTTGTGGGCTTTTTGCAGCGCAGCCTGTCGCCTGACGATCACCCCGCGACACAAAGCGCGCAGCGCCCCAAGGGCGATTACATCCTTGTCACGACGGGCGGGGGCGGTGACGGGGCGGACCTCGTGCATGACGTGATCCATGCCTATCAGCAGGACCCCACGCTGACGCGGCGCGCACTGGTCGTGCTTGGCCCGTACATGCCGGCCAAGCAGCGCGCAAAACTGATGCGGAAAGGCGGAAAGATCCCGCAGCTTGAGATGATCGAGTTCGACAACAACATGGAAAAGCTGATGACCGACGCCGCCGCCGTGGTGGCGATGGGCGGGTATAATACCTTCTGCGAGATCCTGTCCTTCGACAAGCCCGCCCTTATCGTGCCGCGCGTCAGCCCGCGTGAGGAGCAGTTGATCCGTGCACGCAGGGCCAGTGAACTGGGCCTGATCGACATGCTTTTGCCCGTGGAATCTGCCGACCCGCTGCGCCTTGCGGCGGCTTTGAAAGGGCTGCCACATCGACCCGCACCATCGGCCCAAGCGGGAGCGTTGCGACTGGATGGATTGACGCATATCTCTGAAATAGTTGATGATCTTCTGAACAAGTCTGTCTCCCGGCCACTCGTCGCGACGCGGGGTTAGGGTGGTTCCCCGGCGCAAAGTGGTGGTGATCCTGAAGGGGTATCCGCGGCTGACCGAAACCTTCATCGCACAGGAACTTCTGGGTCTGCAAAAGGCCGGGTTTGATCTGTCCTTGGTGTCGATGCGCCATCCGACCGACAAAAAGCGCCATCCCGTGCATGACGAAATCACAGCGCCGGTGATGTATCTGCCCGAGTATCTGTATCAGGAACCCTTGCGGGTTTTGCGCGGCCTGCGGTCCAGCCGCCGCCGGGCAGGCTTTGGTGCCGCGTGGCGCGCGTTTCTGGCAGATCTGCGCCATGATCTTACGCCCAACCGCATCCGGCGGTTCGGTCAGGCGGCGGTTCTGGCTGCCGAATGGCCCAAGGGCGCTGGATGGCTGCACGCGCATTTCATTCACACGCCGGGGTCGGTGGCGCGCTATGCCAGTCTGATGACCGGCGTGCCATTTACCGTTTCGGCGCATGCCAAGGATATCTGGACCCAGCCCGACCGCGAACTTGCGGTAAAGCTGGCGTCGGCGCGTTGGGTCGTGACCTGCACGCCCAACGGATATGCACATCTGCAGGCGCTGGCCGCCGATCCGGCGCGGGTTCACCTCAGTTTTCATGGCCTTGACCTTGCGCGCTTTGGCC
>JBGSRQ010000083.1:0-2584 GCA_041737515.1 Rhodobacterales bacterium
TCCCGCACCTGGATCGACAGATCGTAGTATTTCAGATCGATGTCGAGATAGGGCAGGATCAGCTTTTTCTTGATGAAATCCCAGATGATCCGGGTCATCTCATCGCCGTCAAGCTCGACGACGGGGTTGGCGACTTTGATCTTTGACATTTTGGCCTCGCACGGGGGAACGGTTGTGCCCGGTTTAGTGGAAATGCTGCGGGTGCGAAAGGTGGTTAGGGCAGAGGAGCGGGTCCTTGCGGGAAGAATGGAGCGGCGCGGCGGCGCAACCACGACCAGATTGCCGGGGCGCCGCGCGCGATCCTGGACCCGACTCGGCTGTCAAGCTGGTCTGCGCTGACCTGATATTCCGTCCATGTGCCGCCACCGCAGGCAATGTTCTGCATGACCGGCTGGGCGCGATCAAGGCTTTTGGCAAAGACTGCATCGGGGCTCTCATTGGCCTCGAACTCGTCCCACAGTGCCCGAAGGTCATCCCGCAGGTCATTGGAAGCAACCCGAATATCCGGTTTGCGGCGCGCGCCTCGGCGGCTTGAATGGCCGCGGACCCATGCGCGAGACCGTTTGCGGAATGGATCGGCACATCGCCCACGTCGATCTCGACCAGATCATGCAGGATCAACATGCGGATCACCCGGTCAAGATCGACCCCCGGCGCAGCGTGATCGGCCAGAACCATTGCATACAAGGCCAGATGCCAGGAATGTTCGCCCGAATTTTCGCGCCGCGAGCCGTCACAAAGTGTGGTCGCGCGCAGGACATTCTTCAGCCTGTCCGCCTCGTTCAGAAAAGCGAACTGGGCGGTCAGGCGGTCGGTCACTTTTTCGCGGCCGCGCGAAAGGCGGCCAGTTTATCGTCCAGAACACGCCGCGCCCGGCGTTCGGAAAGGCGGATCTTCACTTGCGTCATGAACGCTTCCTGCGTGGTCGACGAGGTCGAGATCAGCACCTTGGAAATGGTTTCAACCAGGTTTTCATCGCCGGTTTCGTCCATCGCGTCGATCACGTCCTGCGCCAAGCGGTCGGCAAGGTCTTCCAGCATACCCATGTCGGATCACCGCGACACTTCGCCAAGACGGCGCTTGACGTAAGTGCTGACCGTGTCGATCATCGGGTTCATTGCGGCGTCTTCATCGGTGAAGAAGTGATCAGCACCCTCGATCAGGGTATGGGTGATGGTGATGCCCTTTTGTTCGTGCAGCTTGTTGACCAGATGCACCGTATCCTTGGGGGGGGCGACCCGGTCGGCGCTGCCGTTGATGATCAGGCCCGATGACGGGCAGGGGGCAAGAAAGCTGAAATCATACATGTTGGCGGGCGGGGCCACGGAAATGAAGCCGGTGATCTCGGGCCGCCGCATCAGAAGCTGCATCCCGATCCACGCGCCGAACGAAAAGCCCGCAACCCAGCAATGCTTGGAATTCTGGTTCATCGACTGCAGATAATCGAGTGCCGAAGCCGCGTCCGACAACTCGCCAATGCCCATGTCATATTCGCCCTGGCTGCGCCCGACACCGCGAAAGTTGAAGCGCAGCACGGTGAAGCCCAGCTTGTAAAAGGCGTAGTGAAGATTGTAGACAACCTTGTTGTTCATCGTGCCGCCAAATTGCGGATGCGGATGAAGGACAATGGCAATCGGCGCGTCACGGTTCTTTTGCGGGTGGTAGCGGCCTTCCAGCCGACCTTCGGGGCCTGCAAAAATGACTTCTGGCATAGGTTCGGCCCTGCTCTCATGCTGAGCGATGCGTTGTCATCATCGCCGGAGTGACTTAGAGGTGTCCGGTACGGTGCGCCCGACCAGAGTTTGCCTGAGTTAAGCGGCCTGCCGCGCAAGGTCAATGGATTTGGCGATTTTCCGGAATGCGGGCAGGGGATATGGCATGAAACTTTCAACCAAAGGGCGTTATGCCATGGTGGCTCTGGCCGATCTGGCGCTGGCGCGGGGCGACGATCTGACCTCGCTTGCCGAAGTGTCGCGCCGGCAGGATATCAGTCTGCCCTATCTGGAGCAGTTGTTCGTCAAGCTGCGCCGCGCAGGGTTGGTCGAGGCGGTGCGCGGCCCCGGTGGCGGATACAGGCTGGCGCGTCTGCCCGATGCGATCCGCGTCAGCGAGATCATGGAAGCGGTGGAAGAAACCGTGTCGGCCATGCACTCGGGTGCCGGGGCGTCGGGCGGCGTGTCGGGCAGCCGCGCGCAAAGCCTGACCAACCGTTTGTGGGAGGGGCTTTCGGCGCATGTCTATGTATTCCTGCACCAGACCCGCCTTTCGGATGTGATCCGCAACGAAATGACCCCCTGTCCGGCAGTGCCCGCGCTGTTTCGTGTGGTGGATGAGGAATAGGCGTCTGGTTTGACCACGCGCGCCGGGGGCTGTCTGCCCCCGGACCCCCGAGGATATTTTCAAACAGAAAAAGGCCAAGGACTGTGAAGCTTCGCGGTTTTCTCGACTGGAACGCGACAACGCCGCTTCGGCCCGAGGCACGGTCGGCGATGATTGACGCGATGGATGTGGTGGGCAACCCGTCCTCGGTGCATGCCGAGGGGCGGGCGGCGAAGGCTTTGGTGGAGCGCGCGCGCGCGCAGGT
>JBGSRQ010000103.1:0-7423 GCA_041737515.1 Rhodobacterales bacterium
CCACATCGGGCTGACCGGGGCACAGCTTGAGGCTTTGGGCCAGACCACAGACGCGATGAAGGTGAGCCGCGCCGATCTGGCGGTCTGCGTCGCTTCAGGCCGCACCGGAGCCACCACTGTGGCGGCCACGATGATCTGCGCGCATCTGGCGGGCATCCAGGTCTTTGCCACGGGGGGCATCGGCGGCGTGCACCGCGGGGCCGAATCCAGCTTCGATATCTCGGCCGATCTTCGCGAACTGGCCCTGACGCCGGTTACGGTTGTCGCGGCGGGGGCGAAGGCGATCCTCGATCTGCCCAAGACGCTGGAGGTGCTGGAGACCTATGGCGTGCCCGTCATCGCCTGCGGGCAGGATGATTTTCCGGCCTTCTGGTCGCGCAGTTCAGGTCTGCGCGCGCCGCTGCGGATGGATGATCCGGCGCAGATCGCCGCAGCCCATCGGATGCGGCGCGCGCTGGGTCTGGCGGGCGGGCAACTGGTCGCGAATCCGATTCCCGCCGAGGCGGAAATAGGCCGCGACATCATCGTGCCGGTGATCGAGGCCGCACTTCACGATGCAGGCCGTGCGGGCATCGCGGCCAAAGAAGTGACTCCGTTCCTGTTGCAACGTATCTATCAGCTGACCGAGGGCCGCTCGCTGGACGCCAATATCGCCCTTGTATTGAACAACGCCCGGCTTGCCTCGAAAATCGCCGCGGCACTGGCGGAACAGAAAAATCGCGGGCTTTGAACCCTTTGGCATTGTAGCACCCCAGCCGTTTGCCTACATTCGCACGGTAGTCGCGGAGCAGTCATGGCCAACCCTACCCTTCCCCGCCGCCGCGGCCTGTTCGGCAGCCTGAGGTCAAGTTTCCTGACCGGGCTGGTGGTCGTTCTTCCCATTGTCCTGACGATCTACCTGATCTGGACGGTCGTGGGTTGGATTGACGGCTGGGTTCTGCCGTTCATTCCGCAGTCGATCCAGCCGCCGCACCTTTTGCAACAACTGATCTGCGCGCCGCTGCCGCTGGGGGCCACGCCCGAACAGATTGCGGATCAGCCCTTCTATTGCCAAAGCGGCGGATTGAACGTGCGCGGCGTCGGTGTGGTGATTTTTCTGGTCTTTACCGTTGTCGTGGGCTGGGCCGCGCGGGGTATTCTGGGCCGGTCCTTCCTGCGCTTTGCCGAACGGCTGGTAGACCGGACGCCAATTGTGCGCACGCTTTACAACGGCATCAAGCAGATCGCCGAAACGGTCTTTGCGCAAACCGATACAAACTTCGAGAAAGCCTGCCTGATCGAATATCCCAAATCCGGCATCTGGGCGATTGGGTTCATTTCCACCAAGGCCAAGGGCGAGATTTCGGAGAGACTTTCGATGCATGGCGAGATCATGTCAGTCTTTGTTCCCACCACGCCAAACCCGACCTCGGGCTTTCTGCTTTATGCTCCGACGCGTGACATCATCATGCTGGACATGAAGATCGAGGATGCGGCCAAGCTGATCATCTCAGCCGGGCTTGTCTATCCCAATCCCAAAGATCCGACTCAGCCGCCCGAGGATGCGGGTGACAGCCGCCCGTGACCAAAGCCGGCACCACGCGGGCCGGGCGCGCGGTCTGCGCGAATGACCGTCGCAAGACAACCTGACGCAGCCATCTCTGCTTGAAGTTGACGGGATTGCGCACGCACTGAAGATCTTTGACGTCTCGATCACGGATGACGTGTTGGCAAACCTGCCCCTTGGATCGGTGGCGGCTGCAAGAAAGAAATTTGTGACGCATGCCGATCAGACGGACCGCAACGTCGGATGTCGTGCCGGAAACATCAAAGGCATCTTGCGCAACGTTCAACTGGCCGCCCAGCCCTGTCGGGCCTGTCCGAACGCGCTGTTCGACGGGGCTTTCCAACGGGGCTTTCGGGGCGCGCCCGCGGGCATCAATCACATCGCCGTCCAGCCCCCATCCACCGAGATGGATGTGCCGGTGATCTGATCGGCATGCGGGCTGCACAAGAATACAACCGTGCCGCCCAGTTCCTCGACCGTGGCGAATTGTTTCGATGGCTGGCGGTCCAGCATGACCTCGCGGATCACCGTATCGCGGTCCATGTTGTGCGATTTCATCTGGTCGGGGATCTGCGCCTCGACCAGGGGGGTCAGCACATAACCGGGGCAGATCGCATTGCAGGTGATGCCCTGCCCCGCCGTTTTCAGTGCCACAACCTTCGACATGCCGACGAGCCCGTGTTTGGCCGACACATAGGCCGACTTGTAGGGGCTAGCGCGCAATCCGTGCGCGGACGCGATGTTGACGATCCGCCCCCACTTCTTGCCCCGCATCCCGGGCAGGGCGGCAGCGGTGGTGTGAAACGCCGACGTCAGGTTGATGGCGATGATGGCATCCCATTTTTCCACCGGGAATTCCTCGATCGGGGCAACGTGCTGAATGCCTGCGTTATTGATCAGAATGTCGACGGCCCCCGCCTCGGCGATCAGGCGGCGGCAATCTTGACCTTTTGACATGTCGGCGGCGATGTAGCGGACCTTGACCTTGTGCTTCTTTGCAATCTCGGCGGCGAGGTCGTGGTCTTCCTTGCGGTCGGTAAACGAGTTGATCACAAGATCCGCGCCGGCCTTTGCCAGTTCGTGCGCAATGCCAAGGCCGATGCCGGAATTCGATCCGGTCACAACCGCCAGTTTGCCTTTGAGGGTCATCGTCGTCTCCTGTATCAAGATCGTCATCGTCACGGTGCGCGCAGCATAGTCTGTGGCGGCCGGCCCACCAGCGAAAAGCCACTGTGACAGAGTCAGGTTCCGTCACATCGGCGGGATCGGGCCGCGACCGATCAAACGGCACACTTGCAGCCCCCTGTCGCGACAGGCCGCACTCAACCGCAGCGCGACACCCTGCAGCGGTGCCATAAGAATGCCATTGTAGAACCGCTGATTAACCGGAAAACCCCCACGATTCCAACAATTTCCGTCCGCATACGGAAACAATGCCGGGACTGTCTCTCGGCGCCAGCAGAACGCAGGAAAGGCGCAGACATGCCCATACAAGGTATCATCCGGATGAACCACGCGAAGTTCATCATGCAGCTTCCCAATCCGGAAACCGGCTATCTTGAACGTATCATGATCATCGGAACGGGGCTGAGCTACAATCACGCGACCGCTGAAATCATCGGCGGTACGATCAAGAGCATCACCACATCGACCCTGGACGCGCTTGGTGGGGGCCAGTTCGCAACCGTTGCGACGACGCGGTTTGCATCAGTCAACAGCACTGCAGAAAACCTGACGGACTTTATGGGCACGTCCGGCTGGAACCTGCCCGGCAACAGCTTCGGTCTTTCGTTCCTTCTGAAGGAAATCAATCCAAACGTTGTCAGCTATTCAAGCGGAGCCAGCCAGCCGAACGTCATCGAAGGCGGTGCAGGCAGCAATCTGATCAAGGGCAGTGCAATCGCTGATTCCATCTACGCTGGCGGCGGCAATGATCTTGTGAACGCGTTCTCCGGCAACGACACCCTTTATGGAGGTGCGGGCGACGACTCCCTGCGTGGTCACAACGGCAATGACGTCATTTATGGCAACAGCGGTCTGAACAAGCTAAGCGGCGGGGCCGGGAATGACATGCTTCATGGCGGCAACCTGAACGAGGGCAGCGCGGGCGACATCATATCAGGCGGTGTCGGAAATGACGTGTTGAACGGCCACGGCGGCAACGACGTCTATTCCGGCGGCAGCGGCAACGACACGTTCGTTTTCAACAACTACACGATCGGCACGATCAATCTGCGTGATTTCTCGGTTGCCGACGACAAGTTCCAGAACGAGGACTTCATCGTTGCGCAAAACGCCTATGACGACTTCATGGAGCATGCAACGCAGCACGGGTCGAACGCCAGATATCAAAGCGGTGAACTGACGATCGAACTGCGCCACGTCAAGATTGCCGACCTGACGGTGGACAACTTTGCCGGCACGGACGGAACGCAGCTTTTCATGTTCATGGCGGAACCGATCCAGCAGATCATCTGACAATTCCTGCAGGTGGCGCCGGGAAACCGCCCGCGCCCGGACACGACAAAAGCCACCGCGTCATGCGGTGGCTTTTTGCATCGTCAGCCCTACTGCAGCTTGCGTTCTGCCCAAAAAAAACGCCCGCACGAGGCGGGCGTTAAGTTATTGAGGCAGGTTTCATACAGGCAAGAAACCTATCGAGCAGTGAGGTGGTTATACGCCTATCTGTGCCTGTGGCCAAGTTAAAAGTTTGATATGATTTACATCCCGCCCTAATCTGGGCCCAAGAAAAACAGGACAGGCGGGGCAATCGCGGCGATTGGCAGAGTTTTCTTCACAGCAATGTGCAATCTTTGCACGTCTGTCACACTGATCTGCGGGGCGATTCCCGCGCTGGCAGACCCGTCGCACGGTATAGCTATGTATGGCGACCCCGCCCTTCCACCGGATTTTGTGTCACTCCCCTATGCCAACCCTGATGCGCCAAAGGGCGGCAGCATCACGTTCGGCGAAAGTGGCAGCTATGACAGCCTCAATCCGTTCATCCAGAAGGGCAATCCGGCGGCGGGGGTGGCGGCACTGACGGTCGAGACGCTGATGGGGCGCAATATCGACGAGCCGTTCTCGCTTTATGGTCTTTTGGCCGAATCAATCGACGTCGGGCCGAATCGTGAATGGGTGGAATTCACCCTGCGGCCCGAGGCGCGGTTTTCCGATGGAACGCCGGTGACGGTGGCGGACGTCATGTTTTCATTCGAACTTTTGGGCACGCGCGGCAATGCGCGCTACGCCAGCGCCTGGAAATCGGTGTTGGGAATGGCGCAGACAGACGCCCGGTCGGTGCGCTTTATGCTGGACGGAGCGAACCGCGAGATGCCCCTGATCCTTGGCCTGCGCCCGGTACTGCAAAAGGCGCAATGGGACGGCAAGCCGTTCGAGGATATGGTGATGAACCCGGTGACAGGATCCGGCCCCTATGTGGTGGCCGCGCATGACATGGGCCGGTCGATCACGTTCCGGCGCAACCCCGATTGGTGGGGCAAGGATCTGCCCATCAACCGGGGTCTGCACAATCTGGATCAGGTAAAGTTCGAATACTTTACCGACGCCAACGTGATCTTCGAGGCGTTCAAGGCCGGTTTGCTGACCGTCTACCGCGAAAGCAACGCCGCGAAATGGCTGACCGGCTACGACTTCAACAGCATCACATCCGGTGCTGTGGTGAAATCGGAGATTCCGCGCAAAAGCCCGTCGGGGATCAACGGCCTGGCCTTCAACACCCGGCGCGCGATGTTTGCCGATTGGCGCGTGCGCGAGGCGTTGATCACCGCCTTCGATTTCGAGACGATCAATGCCACGCTGAACGGCGGGACGGAACCGCGCATCACCTCGTATTTCTCGAACTCCGCACTTGGGATGACACCCGGCGCACCTGCCACGGGCGGCACGTTGGCGCTGTTGCAACCCTTTGCGGACAGCCTGTTACCCGGCGCCATCGACGGCTACGCCCTGCCCGTTTCAGACGGCACTCCTGCCAATCGCCGCAATCTGCGCGCGGCCACGAAACTGCTGGCCGAGGCGGGCTGGACCATCACCGACGGCATTTTGCGCAACGCAGAGGGCACGGCATTTGATTTCGAGATCATGCTGCCCATCGGCGCAAGCGATCTGATTGCCGCTGCAAGCATCTATGTCGAATCCCTGAAACGTCTGGGAATCACGGCCCGCATCGCCACGGTGGACAGCGCCCAGTATACCCAGCGAACCGGCGCGTATGATTTTGACATGACGAACTACATCCGCGCGCTTTCACTGTCTCCGGGCAACGAACAGACGCTTTACTGGGGCAGCGCCGGGGTTACCGAACCCGGCACCCGCAACTGGCCCGGCGTGAACTCGCCCGCCGCCGAGGCCATGATCCGCGCCATGCTGGCCGCCCGCGACCCGCAGGATTTTCGCGATGCGACCGAGGCGCTGGACCGTGTTCTGACCACCGGGCGTTATGTCATTCCGATCTGGTTTTCGAACGTGTCGCGGGTGGCGCATGACAAGACCCTGCATTTTCCGCAACACATTCCGGTTTATGGCGACTGGCCTGGTTTCCTGCCCGACACTTGGTGGTATGAGAAGCAAGAGCAGTAAAAAACAAAGGTGGATCAAATGAGAATACTCATGATTCTGGCGCTGATGGGCGCACTTTCAGCCTGCAATACGGTGGACGGTGTGGGCCGTGACATATCGGGCGGGGCGAACCGCGTGGCGGGCTGGTTCTGACGGCAGCCACGGCGCGCACAAATTGCACAGGTCTATGTGCAACCGGGTCGCTTGCCGGTCAGTGCCCGGCCTTGTAGCTGGGCCACGAACCTTTGCGTGCTGGACCCTTGCAATGACCCGACTTGATATCTTTTCCGATCCGATCTGCCCCTGGTGCTATATCGGCAAGGCGTATCTTGACCGCGCGCTCGAGTCGCATCCTGAACATTCCTTCGTCATCGAATGGCACCCCTTCCAGCTTAACCCGGACATGCCCGCAGGTGGTGTGGACCGGGCCGAATACCTGGAAACCAAATTCGGCGGGCGCGCGAACGCGGCCAAGGTTTACGCCCGCATCGAAGAGGCCGCAGCCGAAGCCGGGCTCGAAATCGACTTTGCCGCGATGAAGGTCACGCCCAACACGGTTGACGCACATCGCACGATCCATTGGGCCGGGCTGGAGGGGCGGCAATCGGCCATGAAATCTCGTCTGATGAAGGCCTATTTCCGCGAGGGGCGCGATATCGGCGATCATGAGACGCTGGCCGATCTGGCTGCCGAAGCCGGGATGGACCGCACCCTGACCGCCCGCCTTCTGGCCACCGACGCCGACCGCGACGACATCATCGCCCGTGACCGCGATGCCCGCCAGAAGGGTGTGAACGCTGTGCCGACCTTCCTGATCGCACAGCAATATGTCGTCTCGGGCGCGCAGCCGACCCATCTTTGGGCGCAGGTGATTGAAGAACTGGCCAGCGGGGCCAGGGTATAACCATGGGACATCCTTCCTCACGCCCTCTGGCACAAAGTGCCGGTGCCACGGGGGTGCGAACATGACGCAAGCCCGTCGCCTGCACCCGACCGAATTCATCGCGCTGATCGCCATGATGTTTGCGACAATCGCCTTTTCCATCGACGCGATGCTGCCCGCCCTGCCCCGCATTGCCGCCGACCTGACCCCTGATGCCCCCAACCGCGCGCAACTTATCATCACGAGTTTTGTCTTCGGCATGGGCATCGGCACGCTGTTCGCGGGCCCGTTGTCGGATGGCTACGGGCGCAAACCGATCATCCTTGCGGGGGCCGCGCTTTATTGCGTCGGGGCGCTGCTTGCCTCGATCGCGCCGACACTGGAGACGATGCTGGCCGCGCGCGTGGTGCAGG
>JBGSRQ010000115.1:0-2849 GCA_041737515.1 Rhodobacterales bacterium
GGCAGTTCGGACTGCAGGCCTGCGGCCCGCGCACGGCATGGGCGCATCCAGGGGCAAATCCCGCAAGCGGGGCTTCTTGGGGTGCAGATCGTGGCGCCAAGATCCATCACCGCCTGCGCATGATCACCGTGGCGGATGCGGGGCGTCAGTGCTTCGGCCAGCGCGGTCAGTTCGGGTTTGGCTGCGGGCAAGGGTGTCCGCACAAGATGCAGGCGGGCCATCACCCGTTCAACATTGCCGTCCACCACGGTGGCCGGTTCGTCGTATGCAATCGACGCAATCGCCGAAGCGGTGTAGGGCCCGATCCCCGGCAGGGTCAAAAGCCCGTCGCGGGTGGCGGGAAACACACCGCCATGATCCGCGACTACGGCACGGGCACAGCGCAACAGGTTGCGGGCACGCGCATAGTAGCCAAGACCCGCCCATTCGCCCATCACATCGCCATCCGCCGCCGCTGCCAATGCCGCAACATCGGGCCAGCGGGCGGTAAAGCGGTGAAAATAATCTCGCACCGCCGCCACGGTCGTTTGTTGCAGCATCACTTCGGAAAGCCAGACGCGGTACGGGTCGGGCCGCACGCCCAAAGCACGGTCCGCGGGCGAAGTGCGCCACGGCATCACCCGCGCGTGGGCATCATACCAGTCCAGCAAAACATCGCTCAGACCCGTGATTTCAACCTCGTCACGCATGTTTTATACCTATCGCGCGCCATTGCACTGGCAGCGCGCCCCTTGGATGACTAGAATAGGGCAATGCAGGGAAACCGCCAGATGACACGCGCGCCCGATCCGGCCCCCAGTCGCAGGAAACGCGGCTTTGAACCAGCGGGGGGACTGCTGAAAGACCGTATCCGCACGGCGGGCGAGGCGCGCGGCTTTGCGGTGTCACGCCTGCTGACCCATTGGGCCGAGGTGGTGGGCACCGATCTTGCCGCGATGACCCGCCCTGTCAAGATCGGCTATTCCAAGGGCGGGTTTGGTGGCACGCTGACGCTTCTGGTGCAATCCGTGCAAGCGCCCATGGTCCAGATGCAGCTTCCCGCCATGGTCGAAAAGGTCAACGCCTGCTACGGTTTCCGCGCCATTTCGCGGATTCACCTGACGCAGACTGCTCCGCTTGGCTTTGCCGAAGGTCAGGCCGAATTCGCCCATGCACCGAAGGAAACCGCCGCCCCTGCCCCCGACCCCGCGATTGAACGTGCGGCAGCTGACGCAGCCCTTGGCGTGCGTGATGACGGCTTGCGCGATGCTCTGGAAGCCCTGACCCGAAATTTTCTGATCCGTTCCAAACAATGAGATGAGGCCAAGTATGACCAAGAAATCCGGGCAGATCGCCCTTGCGCTGGTTCTGATCGCGGGCTTTGGCCTGTGGTCCGCTGGCGGGAAAGCCCCGTTGCAGGACTTTTCCCTAGTGACGGCGGCGATGGCCGAAGATGCAGCAGCCCCAGCCGCTACCGAAACCGCCGCAATCGTGGTGCCCGACATGATTCTGGGCAATCCGGATGCGAAGGTGACGCTGATGGAATACGCGTCCTACACCTGCTCGCATTGCCGCGATTTCCACACCAATGTTTTCAAGGATTTCAAGAAGAACTACATTGATACCGGCAAGGTCAAATTCGTCTACCGCGAGGTGTATTTTGATAAATACGGCCTCTGGGCGGCAATGGTTGCGCGCTGTGGTGGCGATCTGCGCTACTTTGGCATCAGCAACATCCTGTTTGACACGCAGCAGGAATGGGCCGGTTCGAATGATCCGGCAGTGGTGGTCGAAAACCTGAAAAAGATCGGGCGCACCGCCGGCATGGATGATCCGACGATCACCGCATGTCTGGAAAACGGCGAAATGGCCAAGGCGATGGTGGCCAAATATCAGGCCGATTTCACCGCCGACAAGGTGGAAGGCACGCCCACTCTGTTCCTTAACGGCGTAAAGCACGGCAACATGAATTACAACGATCTGGCGGCGCTGGTCGACGCGGAACTGGCCAAGTAAACCGCATCAGCCACAGCTTTACCCCAATGCGCGCATCCGCTAGGTTGCGCGCATCTTTCATTGCCGCAATTCGAACGGAGCCTGCATGACCCAACGCTTGCATCTTGTCTTTGGCGGGGAACTGGTTGATCCGACCAGAACCACCTTCAAGGATGTGAACAACATCCATGTCGTCGGCATGTTCCCTGATTATGCCACCGCCCATGCGGCGTGGAAGGCCGAGGCGCAGCGCACCGTCGATGATGCCCATATGCGCTATTTCATCGCCCATATTCACCGTCTGCGCGATGAAGCCGAGCCCGGCTCGACCACTGAAGAGCTGGGCGCCTGACGAGGGCCGAAATGGCGTATTCCCTTGGGCTGACGCTTTACAATCTTGGTGTGTCACGCGATGTGAAGGCGGTTGATCGCCCGGCGCGACCGAAGGGACCGCTGATCTGTCTGATTGCACCATCGGCGGATGCCGCACAGGGCATGGCGGAACTGGCCCGGCGGGTTTTCGACACAACCGGTCACAACGTGCTGCTGTGCACCGCACACCGGGCGGATCCGATCCCCGGACTTCTTTTGCAACCGCTGCCGCCCGATACGCCTGCCGAAGCGCTTGCTTTTCTGGATCATTGGCATCCCGATGCCGTGCTGCTGTGCGACGGTGAGATCCGTCCGGCGCTTCTGCACCAGCTTTACGAACGCGGCACGCCACTGGCGATGGTCAATGCGCGGATGCCGATTCTGGCAACCGGGCGTGCGGGATGGTGGCCCGGATTGCTGCGGGGTCTTCTGGCGCGGATGCCAAGGGTCCTGGCGGTGGACGAGATGGCGGTCCGTTCTTTTTTGCGTGCCGGAAGCCGCGA
>JBGSRQ010000373.1:0-7778 GCA_041737515.1 Rhodobacterales bacterium
GGCTGCGCCATCCTGCAGGCCGACCCCGGCCCCGACCCCGACATCGCGATGCTGCGGACGGATGCGGAGCCGCCTTGGTCGGGCGGCGGCGGGCGCTATGCCATTCCGGCCATTCTGAACGAGGTTCGGCGCCACAACACGACGCTGATTTTCCACAACACACGCGCGCAGGCCGAACTGTTCTTTCGCGACCTCTGGCTTGCCAACACGGACTATCTGCCCATCGGCATCCACCATGGCAGTCTGGCCCGGGAACAGCGCGCACGGGTTGAGACGGCGATGGCCGCTGGCTCCTTGCGCGCCGTCGTCTGCACCGGCTCGCTGGATCTGGGCATCGACTGGGGCGATGTCGATCTGGTCATTCAGGTTGGCGCGCCGAAGAACGTCAAACGCCTTGTCCAGCGCATCGGGCGCGCGAACCACCGCTACAACGCGCCCTCAAAGGCGCTTCTTGTGCCCGCCAACCGGTTCGAAGTGGTGGAATGCCAAGCCGCCCTCGATGCCGTGCGCGCCCACACTCTTGATGGCGAACCGCGCGGCCCCGGCCCCCGCGATGTGCTGTGCCAGCACATCCTAGCCACTGCCTGCGCCGGGCCGTTTGACGCAAGCGCGCTTTACGCCGAGGTCATCACCGCCGGGCCTTACGCAGCGCTTTCCCGCCCCGACTTCGACGCCTGCCTCGATTTCACCGCCACCGGCGGCTATGCCCTGCGCGCTTATGATCGCTGGCAGCGGCTGATGCTGCGTGGCGGTCTGTGGACCCTGCGCGACCCGCGTGCCGCCGCCGTGATCCGCCAGAATCTTGGCACCATCATCGACACCGAAACCCTGAAGGTGCGGCTGAAGGGCAAGGGATTTGGCACGCCCCTGGGCGAGATCGAGGAGGATTTTGCCGCCACCCTGACCCCTGGCGACACCTTCCTGATCGGCGGTCAGGTGGTGCGCTATGAAGGGTTGCGCGAACTGACGGTCGAGGTCACGCGCCAACCGGGGCGTGATCCGAAGGTGGCGGTGTTCAACGGCACGAAATTTGCCACATCGACGCTTCTGGCGGAGCGGATTCTCGAAATATTTCAACAGGACAGCTGGCCCGATCTGCCCGATCACACGGCCCGCTGGCTTGCCCTGCAACGCGCCGTGTCGCGACTGCCGGAACCGGGCCGCCTGCTGGTGGAAAGTTTCCCGCAGGACGGGCGCGAACATCTTGTGATCTACGGTTTCGCGGGCCGCAATGCGCAACAGACGCTGGGCCTTTTGCTGACCAAACGGATGGAGGATGCCGGCCTGTCTCCCTTGGGCTTTGTCGCCAATGACTATGCCACGATGATCTGGGGGCTGGACGCGGTATTCGACCCCGCGCCGCTGTTCGACGCCGACAAACTGCGCGACGGGCTGGAGGGGTGGCTGTCGGGCAATGCCGTGATGAAGCGCACCTTCCGGTCGGCGGCCATCATCGCCGGGCTGATCGAGCGCAACAATCAGGGCCGCCGCAAATCGGGGCGGCAGGCGACGTTTTCCTCGGATATCCTGTATGACACCTTGCTGAAATACGACCCCGACCATCTGATGATCGCCATCACTCGCGAGGAGGCCCTGCGCGGTCTGGTCGACTTCGGCCGCATCGAAGACATGCTGGCCCGTATCGGCCCGCGCATTGACTGCCTGCGGCTGACCCGCCTCTCGCCTTTGTCCGCGCCGATGTTTCTGGAACGGGGCCGGGTGCCGATTGCGGGCGAAGGCCGCGAACGGCTGGCCGAGGCGGCGGCAAAGCGGCTGATGGCGGCAGCGGGGCTGACCTGACCTCTTGCACAGGCCGCCCCCTTGGTGCAGCGAGGGAGGATGACCGGATACGCCTTCACCCTGAACGAAGCCGAACTGATAGCCCTGCCGTCAGGTGCACTGCACTGGCCGGACGCCGCACTTCTGTGCGTGTCGGATCTGCATCTTGGCAAATCCGAACGGCTTGCGCGGCGCGGTGGTGCGCTGCTGCCGCCCTACGATACCCGCGAAACCATTGCACGTCTGGATGCCGATCTGGAGACGACACGCGCCCGCCGCGTGATCTGCCTTGGCGACAGTTTCGATGATCTGGCGGCGGCAGACGCGCTGGAGGAGACCGACTCCCTTTGGCTCACGCGCCTGATGGCAGGGCGCGACTGGACATGGGTTGAAGGCAACCATGACCCCGGACCGCTGACGCTGGGTGGTTCCCACCGCGTCGAGGTGGCGCTGTGCGGCCTGACCTTCCGTCACATCGCCGTTCCGGGCGCGCGGGCCGAGGTGTCTGGCCATTACCACCCCAAAGCCACACTGGCCGGGCGCAGCCGCCCGTGCTTTCTGCTGAACAACGCACGTCTGATCCTGCCCGCTTACGGGGCTTATACCGGGGGTCTTGCCTGCAGCGATGCGCTGTTCGATCCGTTGTTTGCCGACCCCGCGCGGGCGGTTCTGACAGGCCGCAAAACCATCGTGATACCCCGCCCAAGGCCTTAGCCAGCGCTACAGCAGCCCGCGCTCCACCAACTTTTCGCGGTGCGATTTGCCCACCGGAACCTCGGTGCCGTTGTGCAGCATCAGCACGGTCTTGGTGCCCTTGCGCTGCACCCCTGTGACAGCATGCCACGCCACCCAGTGCGACCGGTGCACCTGCGCGCCGTCAATCGGGCCGGTTTCGGCAATGGCATCGGACAGGCGCATCAGAAGGCTGGCCTGCCCGGCATCGGTTTGCACATCAACGTAGTGATCGCGCACCGAGATCGAAATCAGATCCCCCGCCAGTTCGCAGGGCAGACGGTCCATAAGACGAACGGGCTGCCGTTCCGGCTGAACCTCGGGTGTCCGTTCACTGGTCATGCGCGCCATGACGGCCTCGACCGTGTGCCGGAACGCCCCCACGACCAATCCCATTGCAAAGACAAACCCCGCAACCTCGTGCAAGGCCGGAAACTCTGGCAAGGTCTGAGCGATTAACGGTTTGATTACAAAGAAGATAAACGGCGTCATGGCCATTGTCATTATGCAGGCGATGATCAACGTCAGGGGAATCGGGCGGGTGATGCCGAGTGCGCCGTAGACGAACGCCCGCACCGCCGCGCCACCAAACACACCCAAACCGACCAGCACGAGCCAAAGGCCAAACCGGGGCAGAAGTTCAAACGCCATATAGGTGCCGAAAGGACCGGACAAGCCAAAAAGCACCGTCAGCGATAACCAGAGAACAAGGGGAATCCGCGTCCGGAAATCGGCTTTGCAAGCCGCGATAAAACCTAACATACGACCCAACACCATTACCTGCACAGCAGCCTGAACAGACTAACTTGATGCGCCAACGGATACAATCCAAAGCAATTTCAGGCCCTGAAACCGTCCCGTTTCCAGCAGGTTTAGTGGCCGTCGCGCAACGCCGGATTGCGCGCGGGTCAGGCCGTCAGACCCTTGGGCTCGGTCAAGCCCTTTGCGCGGCAGTAGGCGGTCAGCGTATTGGCCAGCAGACAGGCGATGGTCATTGGCCCCACGCCGCCCGGAACCGGAGTAATCGCACCCGCCACGGCGGCGCAGCTTTCATAATGCGCATCCCCCACAAGCTTGGTTTTGCCGTCCCGCTCGATCCGGTTGATGCCCACATCAATCACCGTGGCCCCCGGACGAACATAATCGCCCGTGATCATCTCGGGCCGGCCCACCGCCGCCACCAGTATATCTGCGCCCTTGCAAACCGCCTGCAAATCCTTGGTGCGGGAATGGGCAATGGTCACCGTGCAACTGTCGCCCAGCAAAAGCTGCGCCATCGGTTTGCCCACGATGTTGCTGCGCCCCACGACAACCGCATTCATCCCGGACAGCGACCCGTGATGATCGCGCAGCATCATCAGGCAGCCCAAAGGCGTGCAGGGCACCATCGACTTCTGCCCGGTGCCCAAAAACCCGACGTTCGAGATGTGAAAGCCGTCCACATCCTTGGCCGGATCAATCGCGTTGATCACAAGGTCGGAATTCAGATGCGCGGGCAGCGGCAGTTGCACCAGAATTCCGTGCACGGATGGGTCGGCGTTCAGTGCGGCAACCACGGCAAGCAAGTCCGCCTCGGAGGTATCGGCGGGCAGTTTATGTTCAAAACTGGCCATGCCGACCTCGACCGTCTGTTTGCCCTTGGCGCCGACATAAACCTGACTGGCGGGATCTTCGCCCACCAGCACAACCGCCAGCCCCGGCCGATCGGGCAATGTCGCCACATGGGCTGCCACCTGCGCGCGCACCTTTGCCGCAAATGCCTTGCCGTCGATCACAATTGCCGCCATCGCCTAGTCCCTCCCGAGGGTGTGTTCTTCGCGCTCGATCGACCAGTCGATCAGCTTGCGCCACAGTTTTTCCAGCTTGTCGGGCGGCAGCCCATGCGCCGCCGCATGTCGCCGCACATTGGTGACCACTTCCTCAACCCTGCTGTCGATGCGCGCGGGTAGATCGACCACCGCCTTGATCTGCGCCGCGCGGTCGATGTAGCCGACCCTTTGCGCAAAAAGCGCCACCAGTTCGATATCCAGCCGATCAATCTCGGCCCGGATATCGGCCATCGTTTCGCATTGCGCTGGAGTTTTCATCATCAGCCTCATCTTCGGAGTGCCCGTTCATACGACGCGGAACCCCCCGGAACAATGCGGCAAAGGGCCTAGAACAGCCCTTCGACATTGCCATCGGCGTTCAGGCGGATCACTTCGGCTGACGGAGCCTTGGGCAGACCAGGCATCGTCATGATCTCGCCGCAGATTGCCACGACAAACCCCGCGCCCGCCGAAAGCCGAACTTCGCGCACCGGAATGGTAAAGCCTGTGGGTGCGCCGCGCATGTTGGGATCGGTGGTAAAGGAATACTGGGTTTTCGCGATGCAGATCGGCAGATTGCCATAGCCCGCCGCTTCCCAGGTTTTCAGCTGATCCTTGATCGACTTGTCAGCCTCGACCCCGTCGGCGCGGTAGATGTTCTTGGCAATCGCCTCGATCTTGGCGAACAGGCCCAGGTCATCAGGGTAGATCGGCTTGAAGTTTGCCACGCCCGACTCGGCCAACGCCACAACCTTGTGCGCCAGTTCTTCAATGCCTTCGGACCCTTTGGCCCAATGCTTGCACAAAATGGCCTCGGCACCCTGTTCGGCAACATAGGCCTTCACCGCCGCGACCTCGGCATCGGTATCGCTGAAGAAGTGGTTGATCGCGACAACCACCGGCACGCCAAAGGATTTGACGTTGGCAATGTGGCGGCCAAGGTTGGGGCAGCCTTTCTTGACGGCCTCCACATTTTCGGCCCCAAGATCGGCCTTGGCGACACCGCCGTTCATCTTCATCGCGCGCACAGTAGCCACGATCACCGCAGCCGAAGGCTTCAGCCCCGCCTTGCGGCACTTGATGTCAAAGAACTTTTCAGCCCCAAGATCGGCCCCGAAACCGGCTTCGGTCACGACATATTCGCCCAGCTTCAGCGCGGTCTTGGTGGCGATGACAGAGTTGCAGCCGTGCGCGATATTGGCGAACGGGCCGCCATGCACGAAGGCCGGGTTGTTTTCCAGCGTCTGCACAAGGTTCGGCTGCATAGCGTCTTTCAAAAGCACCGTCATCGCGCCGTCGGCCTTGATGTCGCGTGCGTAGATCGGCTTTTTTTCGCGCGTGTAGGCCACGACAATGTCACCCAGTCGCTTTTCAAGATCGGCAAGATCGTCGGAAAGGCACAGGATCGCCATGACTTCGGACGCCACCGTGATGTCAAACCCGGTCTGGCGCGGAAAGCCGTTGGCCACGCCGCCAAGGTTTACCACGATGTCGCGCAATGCGCGGTCGTTCATGTCCATCACGCGGCGCCAGACGATGCGACGCTCGTCAATCTCAAGGCTGTTGCCCCAGTAGATGTGGTTGTCGATCATGGCCGACAGCAGGTTGTGGGCGGATGTGATCGCGTGGAAATCACCGGTGAAATGCAGGTTCATCTCCTCCATCGGCACGACCTGCGCGTAACCACCCCCGGCAGCCCCGCCCTTCATGCCGAAGTTCGGCCCAAGCGACGCCTCGCGGATACAGATCACGGCTTTCTTGCCGATGCGGTTCAGCCCGTCACCCAGACCGACCGTCGTTGTCGTCTTGCCCTCGCCTGCGGGGGTCGGGTTGATGGCGGTCACAAGGATAAGCTTGCCATCGGGTTTTTTCGCCAGCGACTTGATGAATTCCTGACTGACCTTGGCCTTGTCATGGCCATACGGAAGCAGATGCTCTGCCGGGATGCCCAATTTGGCCCCGATATCCATGATCGGCTTTTTCTTCGCCTCGCGGGCAATTTCGATGTCGGTCTTGAAGGCCATGGTCCCGGTATCTCCGTGTTGGTGCCGGTCTTTGGGCCGACAATCCTGGTGTGATTGGATGATGTGGGGGCGGCCCCCAAAGTGAAATCGTTCCGCTCAGCTCTAACCGCATTTATCCATTTTGCTAGAAGAGTCTTCTCCTTCCGGTCAATCGGCCTGCGTCTGAGGCGCTTTGGATCTGTCCCCGATTTATAGGCTTCAAAGCGCCGCCGACCGCGCTTAAACCGACACGTCCGGTCGCAAATTCGCCAGAGCGTTGTCGGCGGGTAAACCGTCATCAAAGCCCGGCAATCTGATCACCCCCGGCGTACAGCGTCCAGGTGCGCCCAGGCCGGTTGATCGGGCACATGCAGGCGGATGCGCTGGCCAAGCTCCAGGTAACCCTCGGCCTCGACCCAGGCGGTGATGCCGCGACGACCTGCCGCCGCCGCCTTGAAGGCGCGGCCAAAGCCCGGATGTTGCAGTTCAATGGGCTTGGCAGGCAACATGCAGGGCCGGTTTTCCATATCGACGACCAAACTGGCCCCGCTTTCCGCCTGCAAGCGGGACGATGGCGGGATGTGGCTGAAATCGGGAATGCCCTTGATCGCCATCGTGGCCCCCACCAAGGCCGGGTCCAATGCCGCGAGCCCCATCTTTTGCGCAATCAAAGCCAGATCCTCGACCGCCAGGATAGAGAACTGGCGCACGTTGCGGATGGTGGTGCCACGCGGATATTGCGATGTCACCCTGCCGCACGACGGGCGTGTGTCACCGCCATGCGACTCGCCCTCCGGTCCGCTGAACAGGGCTGCGATCCGGTCCACGGGCCGCGCAACCAGCCCCGCATCGCGGTTCGGCACGATACCCAGCCAGGTGATCGTGCCGTAATATTCAGTCGGGATCAGTGCTGGCATGCTCTAAACCCTCAGCGTGAAAAAGATGCGGCGGAACGGAAACAGCGCCGCGCCATCGTCCAGCAGCGGATAGGCCGACGAAAGTGCCGCGTCATAGGCCGCCACGAAACTGGGGCATTCATTCGGCGTCAGCTTTTCCAGAAACGGCCGCATCGCCGTTGATGACGTGAACGCCCGCACCGGATGCCCTTCGGCCACCGCTTCCAGACGCTGCACATATTCAGTTTCCCACGCCTCGACCCGGCCAAGAGGCGCCAGCAATTGCCAATAGGCGGCGGCAGAGCGCACCGGGGGTTCATACCCTGCGAAATCGAAACGGTCGGGAAACAGGCTTGCTGCGATGTCGCGCAGAAAACGGTGCGAGGGCGCAACATACTGGCGTGGCATCTGCACCGCCAACACACCAGCGGGGGCCAGAAGGCCTGCAAGCCGGGGTATCAGGGCGGCATGATCCGGCAGCCATTGCAGCGCGGCGTTGGAAAAGACAAGCGCGGGCGGGCTGTCAGGTGTCCAATCCGCCATGTCGGCCTGCACCAGCG
>JBGSRQ010000235.1:0-3127 GCA_041737515.1 Rhodobacterales bacterium
CCCCTCGGGTCCGATGTCGATGATCCAGTCGGCGGTTTTCACGACGTCCAGATTGTGCTCGATCACCACCACCGTGTTGCCCTGTTCGACCAGTTCGTGCAGCACTTCCAACAGCTTGCGCACATCCTCGAAATGCAGACCCGTGGTCGGTTCATCCAGAATATAAAGCGTGCGCCCCGTGGCACGTCGTGAAAGCTCCTTGGATAGCTTCACCCGTTGCGCCTCGCCGCCCGAAAGCGTTGTCGCCTGCTGCCCGACCTTGATATAGCCAAGTCCCACCTGCACCAGCGCATCCATCTTTTCGCGGATGCTGGGCACGGCCTGAAAGAACCCCTGCGCATCTTCAACAGTCATGTCAAGAACGTCGGCTATGCTTTTGTTCTTGAACTTTATTTCCAGCGTCTCGCGATTGTATCTCTGGCCCTTGCAGGTCTCGCAGGTCACATAGACATCGGGTAGAAAATGCATCTCGATCTTGATCAGACCATCGCCCTGACAGGCCTCGCACCGCCCGCCCTTGACGTTGAAGGAAAACCGCCCCGGCAGATAGCCGCGCGCCTTTGATTCCGGCAGGCCCGCGAACCAGTCACGGATCGGGGTGAAAGCCCCGGTATAGGTCGCAGGATTGGAACGCGGCGTGCGGCCGATGGCGCGCTGGTCGATGTCGATCACCTTGTCCAGATGCTCGAATCCCTTGATCGTCTCACACGGCGCCGGTGTCTCGCGCGCGCCGTTCAGGCGGGTGGCGGCGGTCTTGAACAGCGTCTCGATGGTCAGTGTCGACTTTCCGCCGCCCGAAACCCCGGTCACGCAGACAAACTTGCCCAGCGGAAAATCGGCCGTCACCCCTTGCAGGTTGTTGCCGGTTGCATTCACCACCGTGACCTTCTTGCCCGAACCCTTGCGCCGCACCTTGGGAACCGCAATCTCGCGCGTGCCCGAAAGATACTGCCCGGTCAGGCTGACCGGATCGGCGGCGACCTGCGCCGGGGTTCCGTGACTGACAACCCGTCCGCCGTGCACCCCGGCCCCCGGCCCGATGTCGAACACATAATCCGCCTCGCGGATCGCGTCTTCGTCATGTTCCACCACCAGAACCGTATTGCCCTGATCACGCAGGTTCTTCAGCGTGGTCAGCAAACGGTCATTGTCGCGCTGATGCAGCCCGATGCTGGGTTCATCCAGCACATACAAAACCCCCGTCAGACCGGACCCGATCTGGCTGGCCAACCTGATCCGCTGCGATTCGCCGCCTGAAAGCGTGCCTGCATTGCGCGACAACGTCAGGTAGTTCAGGCCCACATTCACAAGGAACCCAAGGCGTTCCCGGATTTCCTTGAGAATCGCCTTCGCAATCTCGTTCTTCTGCGCGCCAAGCGAGTCGGGCACCGTGCCGATCCAGGCATGCGCCTCGGCAATCGACATCTTGACCACCTGGCCCACATGTATTCCCGCGATTTTCACCGCCAAAGCCTCGGGCCGCAACCGATACCCCTCGCACGTTCCGCAGGGACGGTTGTTCTGAAACCGCTCCATATCCTCGCGACTCCACGAACTGTCGGTTTCACGGTAGCGGCGTTCCATGTTGGGGATCACGCCTTCGAACACGCGGGAGACCTGATAGATGCGCCCGCCCTCGTCATAACGGAACGAGATTTCTTCGCCGCCGGACCCGTGCAGAAACACCTGCTGCACATGGGCGGGCAAGTCTTTCCATTTCAGCTTCTTGTCAAATTCATAGTGTTTGGCAATCGCATCAATGGTTTGTATGAAATACGGCGATTTGGATTTTGACCAGGGCGCCAGTGCGCCCTGCGCCAGCGTCAGCCCCTGATCCGGCACGATCAGGCGTTCGTCAAAGAACAATTCGACCCCCAACCCGTCACAAACCGGGCAAGCCCCGAACGGCGCGTTGAAGCTGAAAAGGCGCGGCTCGATCTCGGGGATGGTGAAACCCGACACCGGGCAGGCGAACTTTTCGCTGAACGTGGTGCGCACCGGATCGCCCTCGCCCTCGGCCGGTGCGGTTTCCAGAATGGCGATGCCGTCGGCAAGGTCCAGTACGGTGCGGAAGCTGTCGGCAAGCCGGGTCTGGATGCCGTCCTTGACCACGATCCGGTCCACCACCACGTCGATGTCATGGCGGAACTTCTTGTCAAGCACGGGCGGCGTTTCCAGATCGTGAAACGCGCCGTTCACCTTGATGCGCTGGAACCCTTGCTTGCGCAGGTCCAGAAACTCCTTGCGGTATTCGCCCTTGCGATCGCGCACGATGGGGGCCAGCAGATAGGCGCGCGTGCCCTCGGCCATCGCCATCACGCCGTCGACCATATCCTGCACCTGCTGCGCGGTGATGGGCTTGCCCGTTGTCGGACTGTAGGGCGTACCGACGCGGGCGAACAGCAGGCGCATGTAGTCGTAGATCTCGGTCACTGTGCCAACGGTGGAGCGCGGATTTTTCGAGGTGGTTTTCTGTTCGATCGAAATCGCTGGCGACAGGCCCGAGATGTGGTCAACATCGGGTTTGCCCATCATGTCCAGAAACTGCCGCGCGTAAGCCGACAGGCTTTCGACATAACGCCGCTGGCCTTCGGCATAGATCGTGTCGAACGCGAGGCTTGATTTGCCAGACCCCGAAAGACCGGTGATCACCACCAGTTGATCGCGCGGAATATCCACGTCGATCCCCTTGAGGTTATGCTCGCGCGCGCCCCGCACTTCGATGAACTTCTGCTCGGCCATATCACACCCCACCTCAACGCGCTGAACATAGGGCGCGCGGCCTGAGTCTCCAAACGGAAAATGTGAACGAAGTGTGAACTTATGCCGGAATTCGCGCGCGACGGACAGCCTGAAGCTGATGCAGTGCGATTCCCGCCAGACAGAACGGCAGGCAGAACAGCAGAACCGCCCCCGCCTGACCGTGCCCCAGCAGGAACGCAAGCATCGGCGTGCCGGTTACCGTGCCCACATTTCCCATCTGCGCCACGGCCCCTGCGGCCATTGCCCGATCGTCCGGCGCGGGGTTCAGTTGCGCAATCGCCGCGAACGACGCGCCCTGCACCAGACCGTAAGCGCCCAGCAGGCACAATGCCGCCGCAGCCATAGGCCAGCCGCTGCCCCACAG
>JBGSRQ010000260.1:0-6367 GCA_041737515.1 Rhodobacterales bacterium
GCGCGGACTGCGTGCATCACCGCACAGGCGCAGGGTGCCGTGCCCGCCGCCTGCGACCGCGTTCTGGTTATTCCCGCACAGACCATGGCCCACGATCAGACCCCTGATCCGGCTTCGGTTCTGCCAATGGGCTCGCTTTACGAAGGCGCGCAGTATCTGGTGTTCGAAATCGTGGTCCTGATGCTTCGCGATCATTTGCGCATTGACCCTGCCGACATGCGGGCGCGCCACACCAATCTGGAGTAGGCGATGACCGGCTGGCAGGACAGATTTTCGCTTCATGGCCGCAAGGCGATGGTCACCGGGGCCTCCAAGGGTATCGGGGCCGAGATCTGCGCCGTGTTCGCGCAAGCCGGAGCCGATATCGTGGCCGTGGCGCGCGATCCGGACGGGCTGGACGAGGTGGCGGCCGTGGTGCGTGGCCACGGGCGCAAATGTCTGACCATCATTGCGGAAATGACAACCCCCGACGGCCCTGTGCAGGCGGCGGCCACGGCACTTGATGCATGGGGCACGATCGACATTCTGGTAAACAACGCCGCCGTCGCCCGCATTGCCCCCGCCACCGCACTGACGCTGGCGCAGTGGGATGAAACGATGGCAGTGAATCTGCGTGCGCCGTTCTTGCTGGCGCAGGCGCTGGCACCCGCGATGATCGTGCAGCGCTGGGGCAAGATCATCAACATTTCAAGCCAGACCGGGGTGATTGCGATTGATGATCATGCCGCCTATGCGGCCTCGAAAGGCGGTCTGAACGCGCTGACGAAATCGCTTTGTGCCGAATGGGCGCGCCACAACGTGCAGGTGAATGCGATCTGCCCGACCGTGATTCTGACACCGATGGGTCGCAAGACATGGGGCGACCCCGCCAAGGGCGACCCGATGATTGCCGCCACCCCGGCGCGCCGGTTCGGCGAAACGGTAGAGGTGGCGGATATGGCGCTTTACCTCGCCGCACCGGCCTCGGGGCTGGTCAATGGGGCGATCATGATGATCGAAGGCGGATATTCCAGTGTCTGACCCCCTGCGCGACGCGACGGCCTCCTTTGCCCGGTATGAGGCGGTGCGGGGTCGCCTGCCCGCCGCGACTTTTCCCGCCCGCAGCCTGCATGCGGCCAATCTGGCCAGCGTGGCCGACCGTTACGATGCCTTTGTGCTGGACGCGTTCGGAGTGCTGAATGTGGGCGACACGCCGATTCCTGGCGCCGTGGCCCGCATGGCCGGGTTGCGCGCGATGGGCAAGCGGTTGGTGGTGCTGACCAATGCCGCCTCCTATCCCCGCACCGAGGCGTTGCGGAAATATGCAGAACTCGGGTTCGATTTTACCGCCGACGAGGTGGTATCGTCCCGCGATGTGGCGGCGGCACGGCTGCCATCGGGTGGTGTCTGGGGGGCGATCAGCGCACAGGGCGACGATTTTGCCGATCTGCCGGGGCGCTTTGTCGATCTGATCGGGACGCCGGGCGCGTTCGCGTCGGTGGACGGGTTCCTGTTCCTTTCGTCGGTGCGCTGGACGGCTGGGCTGCAGGCGCGATTGCTGGATGCACTGCGGTTGCGTCCGCGCCCGCTGGTGGTGGCAAACCCCGATCTTGTCGCCCCGCGCGAGGACGGTCTGTCACAGGAACCGGGGCTGTTCGCACATCATGCGATGGATGAGGTCATTCTTGAAACCCATTGGTTCGGAAAACCTTTTCCAGATGCGTTCAAAGACGCCATGAACCGGCTGCCCGGTATTCCGGCGGCCCGGATTGCCATGGTGGGCGACACGCTGCACACCGATATCCTTGGCGGTGCCGCGGCGGGCATGGGCACGGTGCTGATCACCGGGCACGGGTTGTTTGCAGGGCAGGATACTGCCCCCTTTATCGCTGCGTCCGGCATTGTGCCGGATGTCATCATCCCCACGACCTGAAAGGCACGCCATGCACGGTTTCGGCATCCACTCCAGCATCTGGACCATGCGCTGGACCCCGCAGGCCGCCGAACATGCGGTGGCCGAGGCTTTGCGCGAAGGTTTTGATTTCGTCGAGGTGGCGCTGCTTGATCCGGGCATCACGGATGCCGCGCACAATCGCGCGCTGATTGATCGCACCGGCATGCGGATGGTCTGCTCGCTTGGCCTGCCGCAAGACTGCTGGCCGTCACACAGCCCCGCCAAGGGCGAGGCCTTCCTGCGCATGGCGCTGGACAAGACCGCCGCGATGGGGGCCGAAGCGCTGACCGGCGTGACCTATGGCGGCATCGGCGAGCGGACCGGCCTGCCCCCGACTCCGACCGAACTGGACAATGTGGCGCGGTGTCTGGCAGCGGCTGCGTCACATGCACGGCAGTTGGGCATCGGCTTCGGGATCGAACCGGTGAACCGGTACGAAACTCATCTGATCAACACCGGCTGGCAGGCCGTCGACATGATCGAAATGGTGGGCGCGGACAACATCTTCATCCACCTTGATACCTATCACATGAACATCGAGGAAAAGGGGGCTGCCAACGCCATTCTTTCGGCGCGCGATCATCTGCGATACATCCATCTGTCGGAAAGCGACCGCGGTGTTCCGGGGCAAGGCACCGTCGATTGGGACGAAATTTTTGCTGCCCTGGCGGCGATCCGGTTCAACGGCGGGATGGCAATGGAAAGCTTCATCAACATGCCGCCTGAACTGGCCTTCGGGCTGTCGGTCTGGCGTCCGGTGGCCCAAAGCACCGAAGCTGTGATCCGCGAGGGGCTGCCGTTCCTGCGCCAGATGTCGCGAAAATACACCGCCGCACCGCTGCGCTAGGTGCCGCGCCCACCGCGCCCTTGCGGCCAAAGGTCAGCGGCAACAGATACCCGGTCACCACCAGCGGCAGGATCAGGGGGGGCGGGAACGCCATGCCGGGCCGGACGCCATCCTTTCACAAGCACCCTGAAGCCCGGTTCATCAGACAGCGCGCGGCCTTCGGCTTATTCCCGCCAGAATGGCGCAGGCGATACAACCGTGGCAAACCCGCAATCCCGTGCGACACGTTGTGCGAGGCGCAATTGTGACTTGCTTTGACGACCGACCTTCCCGACACTTTACCAAGCTGGTGGGGGGAGAACATCATGTGCCAGATTTTCGCCGGGCAAGACCCCGAACGATACGAGGCGGTGACGCGCCATCTTCGGTTGAACGGGCAATCGACAAGCATAAGGCTGGAACGCGCGTTCTGGGAAATCATTGACCGCATCGCCGCATCCGAAGGCATCAGCACGCCTGCCTTCGTATCGCGCCTGCATGACGAGGTGCTGCTGTTGCGCGGCGAAGCCCCTAATTTCACGTCACTTTTGCGCTGCGCCTGCCTGATCCGGCAGCACCAGGAACGCGACCAGATCCACGCCCTTGCTGCAGAATAGCCGCGCCTCATTTCTTGCGTGATGTAGTAGCGACTTACTACCCACACCCGAAATTGGTCCGCTAGGCTTACCACCAGAGCCGATGGAAATCTGGGGAGGGGCGCTTGGCCAAAGCCATACATTCGATGATTCGCGTGCTGGACGAGGCACGTTCGGTTGCGTTCTATGATCAGGCCTTCGGGCTGAAGATCGCGGCTCGGCTCGATTTTGACAGCTTTACGCTGATCTATCTGCGCAACCCGCAAGCCGACTTCGAAGTTGAACTGACCGTCAACAAGGGCCGCACCGAACCCTACGATCTGGGCGATGGCTACGGACACATTGCGTTCTGCGTCGATGATGTTGACGCCGAGCATGCCCGCATGGTGGCCGCAGGCATGGCCCCGCGCAAGCTGGTGGATTTCGCGCCGGGCGGCGAGGTGATCGCCCGGTTCTTCTTCATCTCCGACCCCGATGGCTACCAGATCGAAGTTCTCAAACGCCACGGCCGCTACCAATAACCAAGAATGAAACTGCAAAGGGAGGATACCATGAACCATCACTCACCGCGCGAAGGGCTGACCCGGCGCGCGCTTCTGACGCAAAGCCTTGCTGCGGGCGCTACGTTTGTTGTCGGGGCAACCTGGGTTGCCGATCGTTCGGCTGCCTGGGCGCTGGAAGTGGTCGCGCTGAAACCGGAAAGCATGGCGACGCTGATCCAGATGGCGCGCGACATCTACCCGCATGACCGCATCGCCGATGAATTCTACGCCATTGCCGTAAAGGGCTACGACACCGCCGAACAAGCCGCCGAGATCGAAGCGGGGATTGCTGCGCTCAATGCCGGCGCTGTCGGCCAGGGCCATGCGGATTACCTGTCCATCGGCTGGGAGGATGCGCGCGTCGCCGTGTTGCGCGGAATGGAACATTCGCCGTTCTTCCAGAAGATCCGGGGGGGCCTCGTGACCGGCCTTTATAACCAGAAAGCGGTCTGGCCGCTGTTTGGCTATGAGGGCGAAAGCTATTCGAAGGGCGGCTACATCGACCGCGGCTTCGACGACATCAGCTGGATCTGAGGGGGGATTCCGACATGGTTGCGAAATATGAACTGACGGATGCCTCGGTTGTGGTCATCATCGGCACCGGCGCGGGCGGCGGCACGCTGGCCAATGAACTGGCGCAAAAGGGCATCAAGGTCGTATCGCTGGAGGCAGGCGGGCGCTATCTGCCCGAAGATTACATCAACGACGAATGGGAAAGCTTCGGGCAACTCGCGTGGCTCGACAAGCGCACGACAAGCGGTGACTGGCGCGTGGCGCGCGATTTTTCGGGCTTGCCTGCGTGGATCGTCAAGGCTGTGGGCGGCACCACAACGCATTGGGCCGGGGCCAGCCTGCGGTTTCAGGATCACGAGTGGAAACCACTCACGCATTACGGCCGGGTCGACGGTGCAAACCTGATCGACTGGCCGATTGACGGGGCCGAGATGGCGCCGTGGTATGACAAGGCCGAAGAAAAGATGGGCGTCACCCGCACCGGAAACCGTCCCGGCCTGCCCGGCAACAACAACTACAAGGTGCTGGAAAAGGGCGCAAAAGCGGTGGGTTACACCGAGGTGCACACCGGACGCATGGCGATCCAGTCCGATGATAGCGGCAGCCGCACAGCATGCCAGCAGACCGGGTTCTGCTTTCAGGGTTGCAAATGGGGGGCCAAGTGGTCAACCGCCTACACCGAGATCCCGGATGGCGAGGCGACCGGCAACCTTGAGGTGCGTGAGCGCTGCCACGTCGCCAAGATCGAGCACGACGCCGAAGGCAAGGTCACCGGGGTCACCTATTTCGACGCCGACGGGACATCGCAGACACAGGCGGCACGGATCGTCTGCGTGGCAGGCAATTCCATCGAAAGCCCGCGCCTGCTTTTGAATTCGGCGTCCGAAATGTTCCCCGACGGGCTGGCCAATTCGTCCGGTCAGGTCGGTCGCAACTACATGCGTCACGTCACCGGGTCGGTTTACGGTGTCTTTGACAAGCCGGTGAAGATGTGGCGCGGAACCACAATGGCGGGCATCATTCAGGACGAGGCGCGGCTTGATCCGTCACGCGGCTTTGTCGGCGGGTATGAGCTTGAAACCCTGGCGCTTGGCCTGCCGTTCATGGCGGCCTTCCTTGACCCCGGCAAATGGGGGCGCGAATTCACGACGGCGCTCGACTCTTACGAAAACATGGCCGGAATGTGGATCGTGGGCGAAGACATGCCGCAGGAAACCAACCGCATCACGGTCAACAAGGATCGGCCCGATCAGTTCGGCCTGCCGTCGCCCAACGTCAATTTTTCCGACCATCCCAACGACGTGGCGATGCGGGATCATGCCTACGCGCGGGGTCAGGCGATCTACAAGGCCGTGGGGGCCACGCGGGTGTTCCCGACGCCGCCTTACCCCTCAACCCACAACCTCGGCACCAACCGGATGTCAGAAAATCCGCGTGACGGGGTTGTGAACAAATGGGGGCAAAGCCACGATATCGCGAACCTTTTCATCTCGGACGGGTCGCAGTTTACATCGGGGGCGGCGGAAAACCCGACGTTGACGATTGTGGCGCTGGCCATCCGGCAGGCCGATCACATTGCAAGCGAAATGGCGGCAGGCACGTTGTAAGCCAATGGCACACCGGAAAAGGGGCAGGCATCCGTCTGCCCCTGTTGCATGGCAAGGACACCGGCGCGCAAAACTGCAAGGTCAGGAAGAGAAATGGTGCTGACCTTCAGAATGCAGTCGATGGCCCCTGCCCTGTCCTCGATGGCCGCGCGGCTCCCTTGGCCAGTGCGGTAGACGACCACGAAGGTGTTGTAGCCGAGCGCGGTGATCTCGGCGGCATAGGGGAAAAGCCCGCCAAGGACGGGTGGTCGAGCAGATCGCCCAGCATTCTATCAGACCTTGGGCGTGGCACTTCGACGGCCGCCTCGGCCGCCGGCCCCGCGACGTTCGCCTCGCCCTTGCCCTGCGCG
>JBGSRQ010000280.1:0-4441 GCA_041737515.1 Rhodobacterales bacterium
CCTGACGCCCCGTGGCCAGGCGTTGCACGACCCGGTCACGACAGGCCGCGGCTTCGGCCCGCCGTATCCGCGCCGGTTGCTGCCCCGCAATGACACTCACCGACACTCACCGCCGCGCCAATTTCGATGTCGCCCCCTCTGACCCACTGACCGGCCCGATCGTGTGCTACAGCGGCTGCCTCGCGCCTGCCAGTGCCCCCAAAACCGGTCCAAAGCCCCTTTTTCTGTTCCAAAATATCCTCGGGGGGTGAATTGGCCTGCGGCCAAGAGGGGGGCAGACAGCCCCCCTTGAATTCCGTCCTCAAGAAACCCCGCCAGATCGCGCGGAGCGTCAGTCGCGGAAAAACCGGCTGTCCTTGATCTGATCCCACGCCCAGACCACCTCTTGCAGGCGCGCCTCATCGTCGCGGTTGCCACCGTTCATGTCCGGGTGCAGATCCTTGACCAAACTCTTGTATTGCTTGCGGATCTCGGGCCTTGTCCAGGAATCCCGCGCGTCCAGTATCTCCAGCGCCTTGCGCTCGGTCGAGGGCAGCTTGCGCGTTGCCTGCGCGGTTGGCGCACGGCCGGGGTTCTGCGTGGCGTTCGATCCCAGAATTTCCACCGGATCATTCACCCCAAGACGTGACCAGACGCGGCCCTCATCGGGGCGTTTGTGGAACGGTTCCGTCTCGCGGCCCCAGACCCGGTCCTTGTCGATGAATTTCTGAAACTCGTCTTCCGTGGTGCCCTGAAAGAAATTCCACTTCAGGTTATACTCGCGGATGTGGTCCTTGCAGAACCAGAAATATTCATCCAGCAGGTCGGGCGATTTTGGTGCGCGGTAAACCCCTGCTTCCTGACAGCCGGGTGCTTCGCAGGTCTTGGTCGATGTCTCGAACGCGCCCGACATGCCGCGTCGCCCGGTCTTGCGGCGCTTCTTGTCCGAAGACACGCTGATATCGAATTCAAAGGGGGGTTTCGCCATCTGCTTGCCTTTCCGACTCGGAGGCGAGAGTTTACGGCATTGTGCAGGGGATTGAAGGGGGTGCGTCAAAAATGTCGGTAAAGTCTGAGTTGGAACAGCGTCTGGCCGCCGCTTTCGCGCCGACGCGGCTTGAGGTTGAAAACGAAAGCCACAAGCACGCAGGTCATGCGGGCGATGACGGATCGGGCGAATCGCATTTCCGTGTTGTTCTGCGCGCGCCCGATTTCGCGCCGATGACGCGGGTCGCCCGGCACCGGGCCGTGCATGCGGCTCTTGGTCCGGACCTGGTGGCGCGGGTGCATGCACTGGCACTTGATATCGACGGCTGACGCTTGGCCAAGTCGCCTTGCAGGTCTTGCTTTCGGCGCTTTGGTGGTATTTTCTGGCCAGATGGCCATGCATGAACCTTTGCTTACCTTGACGTTTCAGGGATTCGCCGACCCCGCGCGCTGGCCCATCCTGCGGGCTATTGCATGCCGACGATTCTGCGGCACCCTGGCGTGCGGGCAGGCGCGGGGATGATCCAAGGCGAAACGTCTGGGTTTGCCCTGCGGCTTTTGCGCCCGTGGCAGATTTGCCAGATGCCCGGCGTGCCGATTGGGCAGCGCGGACCGACCGGCTTGAAACCTGTGCGCCCTTACACGACCAACGAGGCATCGCATGACCAATGATCTTACGATTGACCCTGATCTGGATCTGGTTCTGACCCGCGATCTGATGGCGCCGCCAGCCGCACTCTGGAGGTGTTGGACAGACGCGGCGCATCTGCAGCACTGGTTCGTTCCCAAGCCGCACAGGGTGACGGAATGTCGTCTGGATGCCCGTGTCGGGGGCGCGTTCAATACAACCTTCGATGTGGGTGGCACCATCATCCGGAACACGGGCGTCTATCTTGAACTGATCCCACAGAAAAAACTTGTCTTCACAGACAGCTATTCCGAAGGATGGAAACCCGCGCCCGACCCCTTCATGACCGCGATCGTGACGTTTCAGGATCTTGGCGCAGGCCGCACCTGCTATACTGCGGTCGTGCGCCACCGCACGGTTGACATCGCGCAGCGGCACCGGGACATGTGGTTTTTCGACGGCTGGGGCACCGCTACAGACCAGCTTGAGGCCTATGCCGCGACTTTGATCTAGCGCCGTGGTTTCGCCTTGTCAGCGCGGCACCGGTCTGAACAATAACGCACCTCGTCCCAGACCTTTGCCCATGCCTTGCGCCAGACGAACGGCCTGCCGCAAACCGCGCAGATCTTGGCGGGCAGGTCCGATTTCTTGCGCATTTTCGCCATTCCGCTTCGTCCCCGTCCGCATGCCGGCCTGCATGCAAGCACCGCCGGAAATTAATCCGCCGGTCTTCAGGGTCAACCCGTGTCGGGATCAGTTCGCGACGGGCGCTGCGGGTGCCGGGTCTACTGCCTGCGCGTCATTTCCGATCAGTGTGGAATAGCCAAAGATCAGACCCAAGGCCAGAATCGCAACGACCAGGCCGATCAGCGGCCCCTTGTGGCGGCGCTTTTGCTTTTCGATGTTGGTGTCGGGTGCAGACATGGCAGGCTCCTTGCGATGGTTCGTTTGTGCGGCGGTGGCGGTTGAACGCCGCGCAGCAAAGACCTAACGTCTGCCAGACCCGATCCGTTCCGCAGGTCGTCATCCCCCACGCCCGAAAGCACCACACATGACCGTCACGCAAGCCGCCCCCCGGACCATCCGCCTTGCCGATTATCAGCCCTTCACGCACCGCATCGACGGCGTGCATCTGACCTTCCGGCTGGCCCCTGATGCAACGCGGGTTCTGGCGCGGTTGCAGATGTCGCCCAACCCTGCGCGGCCCGGTCGCCACGATCTGCGACTGGACGGGCAGGCGATGCGGCTGATCCATGCAGCGATAGACGGGCGCGCGCTTGCGCTGACACCCGATGAGACCGGCCTGACCATCCCCCCCGACCTGTTGCCCGACGCCCCGTTCACGCTGGAAACCGAGGTTCAGATCAATCCCGCCGCCAACACTTCGCTTGACGGGCTTTACATGTCGCGCGGCATGTATTGCACGCAATGCGAGGCCGAGGGCTTTCGCCAGATCACCTATTACCCGGACCGCCCCGATGTGATGTCGGTCTTTACGGTGCGGGTGGAGGGCGATCTGCCGGTGCTTTTGTCGAACGGCAATCCCGGTGCCATCAGGCCGGGGTTCGCCGAATGGCATGATCCGTGGCCCAAACCGTCCTACCTGTTCGCTCTGGTTGCGGGCGATCTCGTTGCCCATTCCGACAGCTTTACCACGATGTCGGGCCGCCACGTCGCGCTTAACATCTGGGTGCGCCACGGCGATCAGGACCGCTGCGCCTATGCGATGGACAGCCTGATCCGGTCGATGCGCTGGGATGAGGAAACCTACGGCCGGGAATACGATCTGGATGTGTTCAACATCGTGGCGGTCGATGATTTCAACATGGGTGCCATGGAGAACAAGGGGCTGAATGTCTTCAACTCCAAATACGTTCTGGCCAGCCCCGACACCGCCACCGACGACGATTACGCCCGGATAGAGGCGATCATCGCGCATGAATATTTCCACAACTGGACCGGCAACCGCATCACCTGCCGCGACTGGTTTCAATTGTGCCTGAAGGAAGGGCTGACCGTGTTCCGCGATCAGCAGTTTTCGGGTGACATGCGCAGCCATGCGGTCAAGCGGATCGAGGATGTGCTGACCCTGCGCGCGCGGCAGTTCCGCGAGGATGGCGGGCCTCTGGCGCACCCTGTGCGCCCCGATCAGTATCAGGAGATCAACAATTTCTACACCGCGACGGTTTATGAAAAGGGCGCGGAAGTGATCGGGATGCTCAAGCGGTTGGTCGGCGATGCAGATTACGCCCGCGCGCTGACCCTCTATTTCGACCGCCACGATGGCGATGCAGCAACCATCGAAGACTGGCTGACGGTGTTTCAGGATGCGACCGGGCGCGATCTGGCGCAGTTCAAACGCTGGTATACCGAGGCCGGAACACCGCGTGTGCGGGTGACGGATGAGTTCAAGGATGGAACCTATACCCTTCATCTGGAACAGGAAAACCCGGCCACCCCCGGCCAGCCCACCAAGGGCGCAAAGGTCATTCCAGTGGCCGTGGGCCTGCTGAACCCCAACGGCGACGAGGTGCTGCCCACAACCGTGCTGGAGCTGACCGAACCGCGCCAGTCCTTTACATTCCCCGGCCTTGCCTCGCGCCCGGTGCCCAGCATCCTGCGCGGCTTTTCCGCGCCGGTGATCCTTGAACGCGCGACCAGCGCGCACGAACGCGCCTTTCTTCTGGCCCACGACACCGACCCGTTCAACAAATGGGAGGCCGGTCGCGCTTTGGCCAAGGATGTGCTGGCCGACATGATCCTGTCGGGCAGCCCCGCGAATGCTGACTGGCTGGAGGCGCTGACCCGCGTGGCGCTGGACGACAGCCTTGACCCTGCGTTCCGCGC
>JBGSRQ010000296.1:0-6603 GCA_041737515.1 Rhodobacterales bacterium
GACATCGGGCGCCGGCTTCTTCTCTTGCACCTCGTCGCCGCAGGCCAGCACTTCGAAGACCTCCGAAGCAGGCCTGCCGAACGCCGCTTGCGACAAGGCATCGACATTCGGACGGCTGGTCGTGGTTGCGACGGCAAGGCGCAGGCCAGATGCCCGCGCGTTTGCCATCAGTTCCGCGATGCCAGAACGCAGCGGCACGCCACCCTGTTCCATCAAAGCCACATAGAGGCCGGTCTTCTCGCGGTGCAGGGCCGGGATGTCGAACCCGGCGGGATCGGCCCCGATCTCGGCAATGTGACGGGCGATGCGTTCCTTTCCGCCCGTCGTCTTGAGCAGGCGGTGATAATCGTCGCGGCTCCAGTGCCAGCCAAGCCCGTGGGCGGCAAAGGTCTCGTTGAAGGCGCGGCGGTGCAACTCCTCGGTTTCCGAAAGGGTTCCGTCCACGTCGAAGATCAAAGCCTCAAGCACTTGCCGACACCGCCGCCGCGCGGATCGCCCGGATATTGGCACCGTAAACGTCCGGAGCATCAACCGAACCGCCCTTGAACACCGCCGACCCCGCGACAAGCACATCGGCCCCTGCCGCCACCATCAGCGGCGCCGTCACCGGGTCCATCCCGCCGTCAATCTCGATATGGACCGGGCGATCGCCGATCATCTTGCGCAGGGAACGGACCTTTGCCGTCATGTCGATGAATTTCTGCCCACCAAAGCCAGGGTTCACCGTCATCACGCAGATCAGGTCGGCCAGGTCCAGCACATGTTCAATTGCCTCGGCCGGAGTGCCGGGGTTCAGCGCAACACCCGCCTTCATGCCTGCGGCACGGATGGCCTGAAGGGTGCGGTGGATATGCGGCCCTGCCTCGACATGGGCGGTCAGGATATCGGCCCCGGCCCCGGCATAGGCGTCAATGCTCGGGTCTACCGGTGCGATCATCAGATGCACATCCATCACCGTCTTCACATGCCGCCGGAACGCTGCAACGGCGGGCGGGCCAAAGGTCAGGTTCGGAACGAAATGATTGTCCATGACATCGACATGCACCCAGTCTGCGCCCTGATCCTCGATGGCGCGGATCTCTCGGCCAAAGTCGGCAAAGTCGGCGGACAGGATTGAGGGGGCGATCTTGACGGCGCGAGAGAAGGTCATTTGGCAGCCTTTCGTTCATGTGCCAACCCGCCCTGAAACACGCGCGAGGCCCGGATATCGACATCTTCGATCGTCGAAAGCGCTTCGGCCGTGACCTTACCGGCGGTTGTGAACAGGCGGTTCGCGGCCCGCAACCGGGCGCGGTCCAGCGCGTTGCGGATCGAACGGGCATTGGCGAAATGCGGCAGCGCCTTGCGCGCGGCGATGTATTCGTCCATCGCGGCCTTGGCGGCTGGCGTGAACTTGTAATTCTGTGCCCCCAGCATGCTGTCGGCGATGCGGCCCATTTCCTCGGACGTGTAGTCGGAAAATTCGATGTGGTGCGCGATGCGGCTGCGAAAGCCCGGATTTGACTGGAAGAATGTCTCCATCCGGTCGGCATAACCGGCCAGGATCACCACCAGATCGTCGCGGTTGTTTTCCATCACCTGCAGGAGGATTTCGATCGCTTCCTGCCCATAGTCGCGCTCGTTGTCGGGCTTGTGAAGATAATAGGCCTCGTCGATGAACAGCACGCCGCCCATCGCCTTTTTCAGAACTTCCTTGGTCTTTGGCGCCGTGTGGCCGATATACTGGCCAACCAGATCGTCCCGCGTCACGCTGACAAGATGGCCTTTGCGGACATAGCCCAGACGGTGCAGCAGACCCGCCATCTTCATCGCGACCGTGGTCTTGCCAGTGCCGGGATTGCCCGTGAAGGACATGTGCAGCGTGGGTGTTTCGGTGCTGAGGCCCAGTTGTTTGCGCGCCCGGTCCACCAGCAACAGCGCCGCCGTTTCGCGGATGCGTGCCTTGACCGGGGCCAGCCCGATCATCTCGGTGTCCAGTTCGTCCAGCACGGCCTTGACGCCGCTGTTTTCAAACTCTGCACGCAGGTCGATTGTTTCAGACACGATCCAAACCCTTCATCCAAGTGGTCATCCGCGAACGGTGCCGCGAGACGCAGGGTCTCCCGGCACCTTCAGTTCAGCGGACGGTTTCAAAGCTGTAGCGTTGCGACCGGCCGTCAACTTCCTGACGGATCATCCGGATCTTCGGCTCGACCTTGGGGCGGTTCACGATGAACGACATCGTCACCGTCTCGAAACCGCGGGTGCTGTCAAAGGCGTTGAAGCGGATGTAGCTGTCGCCGTGAAGCTTGCGGCAATCGGCCAGCTCCATCATCACGCCCTTGGGGTCCTTGAGGTCGAACATGGGGTTGCCCCACATTTCCCAAAAGGTATTCCGCGGATGAGCGTCGTCGGTGTATTCGATACCGACGGCCCAGTTTTTGGACAGGCAGTATTCCAACTGAACCGAGATTTGTTCGTCCGTCAGATCGGGCAGGAACGAAAAGCAGCCTTGAGTTATACGCATGGGTTTTCTCCCGTGGTTGGATGAGTGTTGCCCCCTCGCCAGAGCGAAAGGGCAGCGCGATTACATGGAGACAGAGGGCGTCGGCGCGTAATCCGACGTGTCGGTGGACGTGTAGTTGAACGAAATGTCGCCCCATACATCCAGTGCAGCTTCCAGCGGCTTGCACCACTTGGCGGCAGCGCGCAGGATTTCCGGGCCTTCGTTCTTGATGTCGCGGCCTTCGTTGCGTGCGAACACCATCGCCTCCAGTGCCACGCGGTTGGCTTGCGCGCCCGCCTGGATGCCCATCGGGTGACCGATGGTGCCGCCGCCGAACTGCAGAACCACGTCGTCGCCGAACAGGTCCAGAAGCTGGTGCATCTGGCCGGCATGGATGCCGCCCGAAGCAACCGGCATGACCTTCTTGATGTCGCCCCAGTCCTGTTCGAAATACAGACCACGCGGCAGATCGACCGGGTTGAAGGTCTCGCGGCAGACGTTGTAATAGCCCTGCACGGTCATCGGGTCGCCTTCCAGCTTGCCGACCGCCGTGCCCGCATGGATGTGGTCCACCCCGGCCAGGCGCATCCATTTCGCGATGACGCGGAACGAAACCCCGTGGTTCTTCTGCCGGGTGTAGGTGCCGTGACCTGCGCGGTGCAGGTGCAGGATCATGTCGTTGGCGCGGCACCATTCGGCCATCGACTGAATGGCGGTGTAGCCGATGACAAGGTCGATCATCACGATGACCGAACCCAGTTGCTTGGCAAAATCGGCGCGACGGTACATCTCTTCCATCGTGCCTGCGGTGACGTTCAGGTAGCTGCCCTTCACCTCGCCAGTTTCGGCGCTGGCCTTGTTCACCGCCTCCATGACGTAGAGGAACCGGTCACGCCAGTGCATGAAGGGCTGCGAGTTGATGTTCTCGTCGTCCTTCATGAAGTCCAGACCGCCCTTGAGGCCTTCATAAACCACGCGGCCGTAGTTCTTGCCCGACAGACCCAGCTTCGGCTTTGTGGTAGCACCCAGAAGCGGGCGGCCGAACTTGTCCAGACGCTCGCGTTCCACGACCAGGCCGGTCGGCGGGCCCTTGAAGGTCTTCACATAGGCCACCGGCAGACGCATGTCTTCCAGACGTGCAGCCTTCAACGGCTTGAACGAGAACACGTTGCCGATGATCGACGCCGTCAGGTTGGCAATCGAGCCTTCCTCGAACAGGATCAGGTCATAGGCGACATAACAGAAGAACTCTCCCGGACGACCCGGCACCGGGTCCACCTTGTAGGCCTTGGCGCGGTATTGGTCTGCGGCCGTCAGACGATCGGTCCATACCACGGTCCAGGTCGCGGTCGAGCTTTCGCCGGCCACTGCTGCGGCCGCCTCGATCGGGTCCACGCCATCCTGCGGAGTAATGCGGAACAGCGCCAGAATGTCGGTGGGCTTGGGCTCGTATTCGCCGTCCCAATATCCCATCTGGGCGTATTTCAAGACACCGGCAGCATAGCGCTTCTTGGTGTCGGTGATCTGGGTCTTGCTGTCTCCGTCAGCCATGGGTCATCCTCCTCATGCAGCTTTTGCGGGGTTAGAAGCGGCGGAAAGTCCGCCGCTGGCGTAGCGTCTGGCCATTTCGTCCAGTCCGATCACACGGATGCTTGACGCGTGACCGGCAGTCCCGAAGGCCTCAAAGCGCTCGCGCACCAGAGCCTCCATTTCCTTCATCGCCGGGATCAGGAACTTGCGCGGGTCGAACTCGGCCGGGTTGGACTTGGCGACCTTTCGGAACTGCCCGGTGATCGCCATCCGGCAATCGGTGTCGATGTTCACCTTGCGCACGCCATGGCGGATGCCGCGCACGATTTCTTTCAGCGGCACGCCCCAGGTCTGGGGCATCTGCCCGCCGCTTTCGTTGATAAGGTCCTGCAGGTGCTGCGGTACGGAACTGGAGCCGTGCATGACCAGATGCGTGTTGGGGATCTTGGCGTGGATCGCCTCGATCACCCGCATCGCCAGAATGTCGCCATCCGGCTTGCGGCTGAATTTGTAGGCACCGTGGCTGGTGCCGCAGGCGATGGCCAGCGCGTCCACCCCGGTTCGCGCCACAAAGTCTGCCGCCTGATCCGGGTCGGTCAGAAGCTGGCTTTCGTCCAGCTTGCCCTCGGCGCCCGAGCCGTCTTCTTCGCCAGCTTCTCCGGTCTCAAGCGACCCCAGAATGCCCAGCTCGCCCTCGACGCTGGCCCCGACCCAATGCGCCGCATCTGACACCCTGGCCGTAATGGCAACGTTGTAGTCATAGCTTGCGGGGGTTTTCATATCCTCATGCAGGCTGCCGTCCATCATCACGCTGGTAAACCCGTGGCGGATCGCCGAAAGACAGGTCGCCTCGTTGTTGCCGTGGTCCTGATGCATGCAGATCGGCACGCCCGGATGCATTTCCGACAAGGCTGTAACCATGTGGCGCAGCATGATGTCGCCCGCATAGGACCGCGCGCCACGGCTGGCCTGCAGGATCACCGGCGCGTCACAGGCCTCGGCGGCCTTCAGAATCGCAAGGCCCTGCTCCATGTTGTTGATGTTGAAGGCTGGCACGCCATAGCCATATTCGGCGGCGTGGTCCAGCAATTGTCTTAGCGTTATCAATGCCATGCCGTCCTCCTCAGATCAGCTTGCCCATGGCGACGGCAGTGTCGGCCATGCGGTTGGAAAAGCCCCACTCGTTGTCGTACCAGGACAGGACACTGCACAGCGTGCCGTCCATGACCTTGGTCTGGTCCATGTGGAACACGGACGAATGAGGGTCGTGGTTGAAATCGGAACTGACGTTCGGTTGCGTGGTATAGCCAAGAATGCCCTTCAGCGGTCCATCGGCTGCGGCCTTGATCGCGCCGTTGATCTCTTCCACGCTGGTGGCGCGCCGGGCGATGAACTTCAGGTCGACGACGCTGACATTCGGCGTGGGCACCCGGATCGCAAAGCCATCCAGTTTGCCCTTCAGGTCCGGCAGGACCAGACCGACGGCCTTGGCAGCCCCGGTCGAGGTCGGGATCATGCTCAATGCCGCCGCGCGGCCCCGGTAAAGGTCCTTGTGCATCGTATCCAGCGTCGGCTGGTCGCCAGTGTAGGAGTGGATGGTGGTCATCATCCCCTTTTCGATCCCGATGGCATCGTGAATCGCCTTGGCAAAGGGTGAAAGACAGTTCGTGGTGCAGGACGCGTTCGACACGACCGTATCGGAAGAGGTCAGCGTATCGTGGTTGACGCCGTAGACGATGGTCTTGTCGGCGCCATCTGCGGGGGCGCTGACCAGAACCCGCTTTGACCCATTCTTCAGGTGCAGCACCGCCTTGTAGCGGGCCGTGAAGATGCCTGTGCATTCCAGAGCGATGTCCACGTCGCCCCAAGGCAGATCCTCGGGGTTGCGAAGCGCCGTCACCTTGATCCGGCCCTGGCCCGCATCTATCCAGTCTTCACCGGTTGTCACTGTGCCCGGAAAGCGGCCATGGACGCTGTCGAACCGCATCAGGTGAGCGTTGGTTTCAACCGGGCCCAAGTCGTTGATGGCAACCACGCGAATATCGGTCCGGCCAGATTCCACGATGGCCCGCAGGATGTTGCGCCCGATGCGTCCAAAGCCGTTGATGGCAACGTTTACAGTCATTTATCTGTCTCGTCCTTATCCGATAAGAGTGCGGGCGGCCTTGGCGGCGGCCTCGGCGGTTATGCCGAAATGGGCGTAAAGGGCGGGGGCGGGGGCGCTGGCGCCAAAGCCCGTCATGCCGATGAAGGCGTCATCCGAACGCAAGACGGCATCCCAGCCCTGACGGATTGCGGCCTCGATGCCGACGCGCGGGGCCTGTCTCAGAACTGTCGCGCGATAGTCGGCGGGCTGAGCCGCAAACAACTCGAACGACGGGGCCGATACGACAGCGGCGCGAATACCCTCTGCGGCCAGCATGTCGGCAGCGGCCAGTGCGATTTCCACTTCGGAACCGGTGGCGATCAGCGTCACTTGCCGGTCCGCCGCGTCGCGCAGCACATAGGCCCCCTTGGCGGTCATGTTGACATCGGCCGCCGTCCGCACCACCGGCAGGTTCTGGCGGCTTAGCGCCAGCAGCGTCGGC
>JBGSRQ010000317.1:0-8220 GCA_041737515.1 Rhodobacterales bacterium
GGCAGCCGCCGCCTGACCCAGCGCGCAGGCCTTCACGTCCTGCGCAAACTCGGTGATCCGGCCCTGCCGGGTTGTTACATCGACGGTCACGGTCGATCCACACAGCGGCGAGCGTTTCTTCACGCTTGCCTGCGGCGCGTCCAGCCGACCGCGATGCGGAATGTCCGCCGCAAGTTCCAGTATCCGCCCGGAATAGAGCTTGATCATGTCCGTATCGCTCATCGCAGGCTTTCCCTTTTCGCGCCCCCCCCCTAGATAGACCGCGTTACCCGTCTTGCAAAGGAGCCTGCCCATGCCATTTGATCCTGCCTCGCTGAAATATGATGCGATGGGCCTGATCCCGATGATCGCACAGGATCATCTGACGGGCGAGGTGCTGATGTTTGCCTATGGCAGTCCGGAGTCGGTGGCGCAAACGCTGGCGACGGGGCGGGTAACCTACTGGTCCCGCTCGCGTGCGGCACTTTGGGTCAAAGGCGAGACGTCGGGGCATGTACAACGGCTGGTCGAGATGCGGCTGGATTGCGACCGCGATTGCCTTCTGGTGCGGATCGAGCAGACCGGACCCGCCTGCCATACCGGGCGGCAGAGTTGCTTTTACCGCCGGGTGGAAAACGACGGCGAGGTGGAAATTTCCCGGCCGGTCGCGTGACGCGGGCCGGGCCTCCGGCGGGAGTATTTTTGCAAAAATGAAGTCACTTCAAGCCGATGAGGTGGCGGATATCCTGCGGACTGGCCCCTTCCGAGCGGAATTTTGACAGCGCGCGGGCATCATCGCGTTTGGCAAGGCGCCTGCCATGTTCATCGCGGATCAGGCGGTGGTGGTGGTAAATCGGCGTCGGCAGGCCGAAGAGGTGCTGCAGGATAACCTGCACAGGGGTGAAATCAAAGAGATCCTCGCCCCGGATCACATGGGTTATGCCTTGATCCGCGTCGTCAAAGGCCGAGGCGAGGAAGTAGGCCACGACCCCTTCACCGCGCCGGTTCAGGACAACGTCGCCGATGGTCGCAAGGGCGGTTTCAGGAATTACGGTGATCTGGCCCGGATGCACAGGGCCAGTTTCGCGAAAGGCGATCGGGCCGGACAGGCTGGCCAGGGCCTTTGCAAGATCAAGGCGCAGCGCATCGCCGGTGGTGTGGTCTGCCATCGCACGACGGCGACAGGTGCCCGGGTAGACGGCGAAATCAACGCCTTCCTGCGGGGCCGCAAGGGCCGCACGAATATCGGTGCGCGAGCAGCAGCAGGGATATAGAAAGCCCTTAAGAGCAATGGCTTCAAGTCGGTCATTATAGCGATCTATATGGTCGGACTGGCGATGGATGGGGCCGTCCCATGTCAGCCCGAGCCAGGTCAGGTCGTCGCGGATCTGCGTCTCCCATTCCGGTTTGCAGCGTTGCAGGTCGGTGTTTTCCATGCGCAACAGGAATTGCCCGCCCGCCGCGCGCGCGCTGTCATGTGCCACAATCGCGGAATAGGCGTGACCCAGATGCAGGGGGCCGGTCGGCGAGGGTGCAAAGCGGGTGCGAAAGCTAGGCTGCATCCTGCTGTGCCTGACCAAGCCAGTTCAGGAACGCAGTTTTCGCGCGGTCGGTATAGGCGCGGTAACGGTCTTTGCGGCCCTTGCGCCCGCCCTTGGCATCAATCGGCGGGAACAGGCCGAAATTCACGTTCATGGGCTGGAAGGTTTTTGCATCAGCACCGCCGGTGATATGAGTGATCAGCGCGCCGGTGGCTGTATCGGGCGGCGGCGGCGGCAAGATCTCGCCGCGCAGTTCCGCTGCAGCCATACGCCCTGCCAGAAGGCCCATCGCCGCGGACTCGACATAGCCCTCGACCCCGGTGATCTGGCCTGCAAAGCGGATATGGGGGGCCGTGCGCAGACGCATCTGATCATCCAGCAGCGTGGGCGAATTGATGAAGGTGTTGCGGTGAATGCCGCCCAAGCGCGCGAAATTTGCATCGTGCAAGCCGGGGATCATTTTAAGAACAGTAGTTTGCGCGCCGTACTTCATCTTGGTCTGAAAGCCGACGATGTTGTAGAGCGTGCCCAGTTTGTTGTCGCGGCGCAATTGCACCACGGCATAGGGTTTTACCGGGTTGTGCGGGTTGGTCAGACCGACCGGCTTCATCGGGCCAAAGCGCAGGGTTTCACGGCCGCGTTCCGCCATCACTTCGATCGGCAGGCAGCCGTCGAAATAGCCGGCGGTTTCACCTTCGTGAAACTCGGTCTTTTCGGCCGCAAGAAGTGCGTCGATGAAGGCGTTATACTCATCGCGGGTCATCGGGCAGTTCATGTAGGCGGTCTGTTCCTCTACCGTCTCGCCCTTGTCGTAGCGGCTTTGCATCCAGGCGACCGACATATCCACCGAGTCGGCATAGACGATGGGGGCGATGGCATCGAAAAAGGCCAAAGCCTCGGCTCCGGTATGGGCGCGGATGCTTTGGGCCAGCGTGCTGCTGGTCAGGGGCCCCGTGGCGATGATCCAGTGACCGGATGAAGGAAGCTCTGCAACTTCTTCGTAACTGACGGAAATCAGCGGGTGCGCATGAATTTTCGCGGTGACGCTTTCGGCAAAGGGATCACGGTCGACCGCCAAAGCGCCACCGGCGGGGAGGCGGTGTTTTTCGGCCATGTCCATGATCAGACCATCCGCTGCCCGCATTTCCCAATGCAGGAGGCCCACGGCGTTCTGCTCGCTGTCGTCCGAGCGGAAGGAGTTGGAGCAGACCATTTCCGCCAGATGCCCGGTGCGATGCGCGAAGGTCCCGACCTTGGGGCGCATCTCGTGGATCACCACAGGCACGCCCATTCGGGCGGCCTGCCAGGCGGCTTCGGCCCCGGCCATTCCGCCGCCGATGATGTGAAGGGGTTCGCTCATGGGGGGGTTTTAGGGCGTTGTCGCAGACTTGCCAAGGGCGCTGAGTTGAGCCGCGTGAAAGGCCGCGTCATCGTCGCAGTGAAAGCCCAGTTCGCGGGCCTTGTCAAAGAACCCCCGCGCGGGCAAGGGGCGGGCACGGCTGACCACACGCGCGGCAAGAAGCGGGCGTTCCGCCAAGGCGTCGTGTTGCATCAGAACCTCAAGCGCATCGGTCAGATCCGCAATCCGCACCCCAAATTCCAGTGCCAAAGCGGCGTAGGTGATGGTGTCGGACCCGCGCATCCGCATCAGTCGCGCCGCAAGGTCAGCGTTTGTCACGCGATGTTGGGGTTGCAGCGCAGGATCACTCCTCATCCCCCTGATCCGCAATCCGGGCCACTGAAACAACCACCTCACCGCCGCCGGTGTTGAACACCTTGACCCCGCCAGCCGAGCGGGAGCGGAAGCTGATCTGGTCCACCGGCACCCGGATCGACTGCCCGGTTGAGGTGGCGAGCATCACCTGATCGGTCCGTTCCACGGGGAAACAGGCGATCAGCGCGCCGTTGCGGCCGGCCATCGCCTTCACTCCCTGGCCGCCACGCCCGCGCACGGGGTAATCGTGACTGGACGACAGTTTGCCCGACCCGCCTTCAGTGATGGTCAGGATAAGGTCTTCTTGCGCCGACATTTCTGCAAAGCGTTCCAGCGACAATTGGCCCGCCTCGACGCGTTCTTCCTCGTCATCGGCATCGGGTTCGTCCAGCACACCTTCCTGCGCGCGGCGCATTTTCAGATACGCGGCGCGTTCATCGGGTGTTGCGTCAAAGTGGCGGATCACCGACATCGACACAACCTTGTCCGCGCCGTTCAGCCGGATACCGCGCACGCCGGTAGAGCCACGGCTTTTGAACACCCGCACTTCGGTGGTTGGGAAACGGATCGCGCGCCCGCCCGATGTGACCAGCATGATATCGTCATTTTCATCGCAAATCCGGGCGTTTACCAGGCTGACGCCATCGGGCAGGTTCATTGCGATCTTGCCATTGCGCTTGACGTTGATGAAATCGGACAACGCGTTCTGGCGCACATCACCGTCAGAGGTGGCAAAGAAGATCTGCAGATCGTCCCATTCGGCTTCCGCCGCATCCACGGGCATCAGGGCGGCAATCGACACACCGGGGCCGATGGGCAGGATGTTGACCATCGCCTTGCCACGCGCAGACCGGCCCGCCAGGGGCAGGCGCCAGGTCTTGAGCTTGTAGACCATGCCATCGGTCGTGAAGAACAAGAGCTGCGTGTGGGTGTTGGCCACGAAAAGCGTGGTGACAACATCATCTTCCTTGGTCGACATCGACGCGAGGCCCTTGCCGCCGCGCCGCTGCGCACGGAATTCGGCCAAAGGTGTGCGCTTGATGTAGCCGCCCGAGGTGATGGTTACGACCATATCCTCCCGCTCGATCAGGTCTTCGTCGTCCATGTCGCCGGCCCAGTCGATGATCTCGGTCCGGCGCGGCACGGCGAACAGCGCCTTCACCTCGCGAAGTTCGTCCGAGATGATCGCCATGATCCGGTCACGGCTGCTTAGAATATCAAGATAATCCTTGATCTTGCCAGCCAGCTCTTCCAGCTCGTCGGTGATTTCCTTGACGCCAAGCGCGGTCAGGCGCTGCAGGCGCAGTTCCAGAATGGCGCGGGCTTGCAATTCCGAAAGGTTATAAGTGCCATCGTCGTTCACCGTATGCGACGGGTCATCAATCAGGCGGATGAACGGGATTATCTCGCCCGCAGGCCAGCGCCTTGTCATCAGACGGTCGCGCGCCTCGGCCGGGTCGGCGGAGGTGCGGATGGTGGCGACCACTTCATCCACGTTCGAAACAGCGACCGCCAGACCGCACAGAATGTGGCTGCGTTCGCGGGCGCGACGCAACTCATACGCCGTGCGGCGTGCAACAACATCCTCGCGGAAGGTGATGAAATAGCTTAGAAAATCGCGTAGCATCAACTGCTCGGGACGGCCGCCGTTCAGGGCCAGCATGTTGCAGGCGAAACTGGTCTGCATCGGGGTAAAGCGGAACAGCTGGTTCAAAACCACATCCGCCGTCGCATCGCGTTTCAACTCGATCACCACGCGCACGCCGATCCGGTCGGATTCGTCCTGCACATGTGCGATGCCTTCGATCTTTTTCTCGCGCACCTGTTCGGCGATGATCTCGATCATCCGGGCCTTGTTGACCTGATAGGGCACCTCGTCGATGATGATGGCCCAGCGATCCTTGCGGATTTCCTCTACCCGGGTTTTCGCGCGGATGATCACGGAACCGCGGCCCTCGAGATAGGCCTTGCGTGCACCACCCCGGCCCATGATCAGGCCGCCGGTGGGGAAATCGGGCGCGGGAATGATTTCCATCAACGCCTCGGTCGAAAGATCGGGGCGTTCGATCAGTGCCAGCGTGCCGTCGATGACTTCGCCAAGATTATGCGGCGGAATTCGGGTGGCCATACCAACGGCGATGCCCTCGGCACCGTTGACCAGCATGTTGGGGAAACGGGCGGGAAGCACCGTGGGTTCACGGTCCTTGCCATCGTAGTTGTCTTGAAAATCGACGGTTTCCTTGTCGATATCGGCCAGAAGGAAGGCCGCAGGCTTGTCCATCCGCACTTCGGTATAACGCATGGCAGCGGCGTTATCGCCGTCCATCGAGCCAAAGTTTCCCTGCCCGTCCAGCAGCTTGAGAGACATGCTGAACGGCTGCGCCATCCGGACCAAAGCGTCATATATCGCTGAGTCGCCGTGCGGATGGTATTTGCCCATCACGTCGCCCACAGGCCGCGCCGATTTGCGGTAGGGCTTTTCGTGCGTGTTGGTGGTTTCGTGCATCGCAAAAAGGATACGGCGATGCACGGGTTTGAGACCATCGCGCAGATCGGGGATCGCGCGCGACACGATCACGCTCATCGCGTAATCGAGATAGGCCGTCTTCATCTCGTCGACGATAGAAACCTGGGGGCCGTCATGGGCCATGCGCACGGGCTTTTCGTCGGCATTTTCAGGGTCTTGCGGTTCGTCGATCACGGGCGGGCCTTTTCGATTATCGCACCCTGTCGGGCGCGCAAGATATTGTTGCACCGACTATAGACCATCGCGGATATGGGGTGCAACGCCCGTTAGGCCGCCCGCATCAGCATGCCGAACAGATCGCGCGGATCATCGGGGTCGGCGATCATGTCAAGACTTTCAAAAAAGTCGGTTTCCTTCAGCTTTCCAAGCACATAGCGCAGCGCGCTGAAGTCTTCGACCGCGAAACCCACGGAATCGAAAATGGTGATCTGATCGGCACTGTTGCGGCCCGGTTTCTGGCCGGTGATGACCTGCCACAGTTCTGTCACCGGATGATCGGGGTCCAGTTGCTGAATCTCGCCTTCAACCCGCGTTTGCGGCGGGTATTCGACGAATATCCCTGACCGCAGCAGGATATCGCGGTGCAGTTCGGTCTTGCCGGGGCAATCGCCACCGACCGCGTTGATGTGAACGCCCGCGCCCACCATGTTGTCGGTCAGGATGGTCGCATATTGCTTGTCGGCGGTGCAGGTGGTGATGATCTGCGCGCCAAGGATTGCGTCTTGCGCCGTTTTGCAGGCGGTGACGGTCAGTCCGTGCCCGGCAAGGTTTTTCGCGGCCTTGGCTGTAGCGGCGGGGTCAATGTCGTAAAGCCGCACTTCGGTGATGCCGCAGATCGCCTTGAAAGCCAGCGCCTGAAATTCCGATTGCGCGCCATTGCCGATCATCGCCATCGTGGCAGCACCTTGTGGCGCCAGCCATTTCGCGGCCATCGCCGACGTGGCGGCGGTGCGCAGGGCGGTCAGGATCGTCATCTCTGACAAAAGCAGCGGGTAGCCCGTTGAGACTGACGCCAAAAGCCCAAATGCGGTAACGGTTTGCAGGCCCTTCTTCATGTTCGAGGGATGACCGTTCACATATTTGAACCCGTAAGTTTCGCCGTCTGACGTTGGCATCAGTTCGATCACGCCAACATCGGAATGGCTGGCCACGCGCGGGGTTTTGTCAAACAACTCCCACCGGCGGAAATCGGCCTCGATCTCGGCCGCAAGATCGCGCATCACGCGCTCTGCCCCAAGGTGAAGAACAAGCCGCATCATGTTGGCCACGCTGACAAAAGGCACATAGGCCATATGGGACGGGGTTTGCATCATTTGCTCCGAGTCGGGCGGTCAAAGACCTTTTTGCCCATCAGGCTTCCCACTAGGTCCACCATCAGACGGGCGGTCATGCCGCGATCATCGAGAAAGGGGTTCAGTTCCACCAGATCAAGCGATGTGACCAGCGCGGATTCGTGCAAAAGCTCCATCACCAGATGCGCCTCGCGGAACGTTGCACCGCCCGGAACGGTGGTGCCCACGGCAGGCGCGATGGCCGGGTCAAGGAAATCGACATCTAGGCTGACGTGCAGCATGCCGCCCATTGCGCGGACATGGTCCAGAAACTCGCGCAAGGGAGCGATGACGCCGCGTTCGTCCAGCACCCGCATGTCGTTGATCGCGATGTCATGATGCAGAAGGGCCGCGTGTTCTGCGGGATCAACCGAGCGGATGCCGAAGAGGCAAATGCGGTCGGCGGGGATATGCGCGGGGAAGGGTGGGAAGGCATCGAATCCGTCACGTCCGGCGATATAGGCCAGCGGGGTTCCGTGCAGGTTGCCCGATGTGGTCGTCAACGGGGTGTGGAAATCGGAATGTGCATCAAGCCAAAGGATGAACAGCGGCAGGTCCTGCCGGTGGGCAAAGGCCGCGGCCCCGGCAACAGACCCCAAAGCCAGCGAATGGTCCCCGCCCAGTATGATCGGCACCCCCCCGGCAGAAAGCGCATCATCGGTCTTGTCTGCCAGCATTTCTGTCCAGCCCAGAACCTCGGGCAGGGAATGGACCGCGGGGTTCGGACAGATCGCCTCTGGCAGGTCATCGAGCACCAGATCGCCCCAGTCCTCCACCCCGTGGCCCAGATCGCTGATGGCATGCGCGATGCCCGCTACCCGGTAGGCCGCAGGCCCCATCAGACAGCCTGCACGGCGTTGGCCATCATCAATCGGTGCGCCGATCAGAATTATGTTGGGCATGGGCATACTCCTGTTTGATGTATCATCTTTCCGGATTGTGGCGGATGACAGTGATATTATGATCAGGTTGCGCATCAGTTTACGCAAATAGTTTGGTCTGGGTGGCAAGATGGACGATACGGATCAACATCTGATTGCCGAATTGCGGCGCGACGGGCGGGCGGCACTGTCCGATCTGGCCGGGCGGCTTGGGGTCAGCCGCGCTACCGTGCGCGCCCGGATGGAG
>JBGSRQ010000380.1:0-7847 GCA_041737515.1 Rhodobacterales bacterium
TGGATGACCTGCGCGCTGCTGTGCGCGGCTGGAAGGCGGCGGGGCAGGTCGTGGGGGTGGTGCCGACGATGGGGGCGTTGCATGCGGGCCATATCTCGCTGGTGCAGGCCGCGCAGGCGGGATGCGACCGGGTGATCGTCACGATCTTTGTGAACCCCATGCAGTTCAATCGCCCCGAGGATCTGGCGAAATATCCCCGCACCGAAGATGCCGACTTGGCCATGCTGACAAAAGCCGGGGTCGATGCCGTCTTTGCGCCATCGCCGGATGAGGTTTATCCCGATGGCTTCACCACAAAAATCCAGATCGGCGGCGTTTCCGGCCCGTTGGAAGGCGAACGTCGCCCCGGCCACTTTGACGGTGTGGCCACGGTGGTCGCGAAACTGTTCGGCATGACAATGGCCGACCGCGCCTATTTCGGCGAAAAGGACTGGCAGCAGGTGCAGGTCGTGCGGCGTCTGGTTGCGGACCTCAACATCCCTGTCGAAGTGATCGGCTGCGATACGCTGCGTGATGCGGATGGGCTTGCACTGTCATCCCGCAACGCGCGTCTGTCGCCCGATGCCCGCGCAAACGCTCCGGCGCTTTACCGTGCCATGCAGGCGGCTGTGCAGGCGATCCGGGCGGGCATGGCGGTGGACAAGGTGCTTCAAACCGCATCCGATGCGGTGCTTGCGGCGGGGTTCGAGCGGGTGGAATACATCGAATTGCGTGCCGCCGATACGCTGGATCCCGTCACCAGCTTTGCCCGCCCCGCCCGGCTTTTGGCGGCGGCCTGGCTGGACGGCGTCCGTCTGATCGACAATATCGGCGTCTGACCCGCCCCGCGCATCGTTTTTCAGGTGACGCAGGCTCTGGTTTTCGCTGATACTCTGCCCATGTAAAACCTGATCACTTTGCAACGGAGAAGACCATGGCCGACTTTGAGACCCAGATCCGCGAAAGCCAGGAACAGGTGGCCGCCGCACAGGCCAAGATCGCCGACATCACCGGGCGCATTGAGACCGCGCGCGCCAAGATTGATCAGGGCGAACCCGCTATTGATATCGAAAACGCCACTCTGGAAGATGTGCACAAGCACACCGACCTGATGAACGCGAATATCGCCGAACTGATCATGGGTCTGGATGATGTTACCGCGGGATTCTCCAAGGATTTCGACGAGATGCGCTCGAAAACCGGGATGGAAAGCGTGATCGGGTTCTTCTCGTCGGCGAAATCGGAATCGATGCGGCAGGAGCGTCTGCGCGGGGCCTCGATCGACGACAAGTTGCAGGACCTTATCGGAAAGTCCGATGTGATCGTAAAGCTGTTGCAGGGCCAGCTTGACGTGCTGACCACCCAGCGCACGCGGGTTGAAGGCAACCTGACCGGCACGCTGGAAGAACGCGAAGCGACGGTGAGCGCGTTGGAGGCCGTGCGCGCCGAAGTGGCCGCGATGGACCCCAAGATCATCGAGCTGGAAAACAAGATCAGCGTCGAACAGGATGCCGCTGCCCGCACCAAGCTGGAAACCGAACTTGCCGCCCTCAACACCCGCTTCAACGCCTTGGTGCAGGACGAACAGGTAAAGCTCGCCAAAAGCCAGACGCTTGAACGCTATATCGAAAAGGGCAAGACCTGGGTCGATTCATTGCAAAATCAGGCAGCAACCCAGATGGTGTTGATCAACAAGCTGCAAACCGACACCAAGCAGCGCGTGGTTCTGTATGATGCGCTGACCGCCAGCCTGAAAACCGCACAACAGCAGGACGTCGCCCACCGCATCAACGAGATCGGGGTAAAGACGGATCAAGAGGCGCAGTCGGCGATGGCGGGCATCGGTGCCGCCACCAATCAACGCATGGCCGACATGCTTGAGGCGCACGAGGATCACATGGTCTTTGCCCGCCAGATTCTGGAGCAAAAGGCCAAGGCCGACGAACGCTTTGCCCGCCGTTTCGCCAAGATTGTCGAAAAACACGACAAGAACGAATACGGGGCCTGAGTGGTCACGACGCCTTTAGCGGATGATCACGCCGACCTGACGGATACGTTGGTCGTGCGGCGCTACTTTGCCAAGATGGACCGGATCATGGGCCATCTGGGCCGGGTGACCACGGAAATGGAGGGGCAGGGGCAATTGTCCCGCCTCGAATCTCGGGTGCTGAAGGGCTATGTCGGGCGATTGTCGGCGACGCTTTCGGCGCTGTCGCTGAAGTATATGATGACGGGGCGGGTGGAAGGTCCGGTGCCGGGCCACCCCACCTTTGACCGCCATGAAAGCGGCTTTCCCATCGCGCAGGAACTGATGGTGATGGCGAATGACGCGGTTCAGGCCGAAGCGCATCTGTCGGGCATGGCGTCGGAAACCGAACTGAAAGACCGCATGGTGCGCGAGATTGTGGGCGGGCTGAGCATCCCGTCAAAACTGCAATACGCGTTGTCACAGCGGCTTTACTACGAACGCCTCGCAGAGCTGGCGCTGCCAACGGTGAACGGTCTGTTTCTTGCCCGCAACGACCCCGATGCGCAGTGGATATCCGAGGACCGGGGCCGCAGACGCTATCTGTTGCACTGGGCGGTTTACGACCACCAGATCAACCTGCCGGTCATCTATCTGATGGAGGTGGACGATTCCGGCCACGACCCCTTGCCGCGCAGCAACACGCGTTGGCCTGCGGTGCGCGCGCATCTGATGGCGCAATCATTGTCGGGGCTGAAACTTCTGACCATTGCCACCGGTTTTGATGCCGACTTTGCCGACCTGCACCCAAAACGCCTGCGCCGTATTCATCTGGGTCCGATGTATTCGCACAGCTACACGCTGCAGTCGGGGCCGATCTCCGATGTTCTGGCCAATGCCAATGCCCCCGCAGGCGAGGATTGGGCGTTGGTCTGGACCGTCGAAGACCTGATCTCTGACCGTGTGGAAGAAGTGAAGGCGGGCTGGTTTTCGACAGTGGAGCGACAGATTTTCACGCTCGATCCGTTCGGCGGCCGGGGGGCTGAAACCGGGGCCACGCGCACCGAACGGATGATCATCCTGCCCGAACGCCCGTTTCAGGTGCTGGCCGAGATGAATCCGCCGGGCTTTGGCGATGTGCGCAAATTCGTGGTCGGCACGGGCGGCCAGTTGATTTCTCAGAGGTAGAGGCAGGCCATGAGCACACGCGACACGATGGAGCTGCGCGAAGAACAGGTGCGAGCGCAATATGATGCGGCCCTGGCGATGTTGTCGGGGTTTGATCACGCGCCACGGCTTGCCAAAGCGATGACACCTGACAGGGTGGAAGCGCGGTCGTCCGGCCTTGGCAGCCGCCCTCGCTTTCGCTCCACCACGCCCGGACTTGTCACACGCCCGACCGCGCGCCCCGGTGGCGTGCATCTGGTCGAACGGATCGAGGGCGCAGGCGATGGCCTGATCTCGCCCCTGCAAGCGTCTGTCCTGACGATCCTGCGCCGCGCACTGGCGATCAGCCTTGCGATGTCGGAAGCGTTCTCGGAACAGACCGGCCTCACTGAACTCAAGAAAGCCAATCTCGAAACCCGCCTGCCCGATGCCAGGCGCGCTGAATTTTCCGAGCTCCTCGCCGCTGAAGCGCTGGTCGCGCTGCATGCCTTTGCCAACGCCACCGCCTTTCTGCTGGCCCCGCACCAAGGCACGACCACCGTTGAAATCGGTTCGGTCGAGGAGATTCTGACCGACAACGCCGCCCTCGCGCTGCAGGGCGCATTGTGGGAACTTGATCAGGATATCGCCGCCCTTGCCACGGATGAGCCGCGTCTGGTTGCCGTGGTCGCCGCCTTTTGCGAGGCACTGATGGAAAAGGTGGCGCTTCGCGCCCAGACTGCTGCGCGCACGCAGGCGTTCGGCGCGGGCAGCTGGCGGGTTGAAAGTGACGGGTTGACGCTGTCGGGCTTCACCCCCGCCCGCGCGGCCCGCGGCAGCGTGCTGACCATGACGTTCAAGAAACCGAACGAAGTCATCGGCAACCATATCGCCAAGTACCAGTCGCTGCGGCTTGCGAAAATGCTGATGGCCTATGATTTCGATCGCAAGCTGAACCCTTTTGCCGAACTTGGCGGCTTTATCTTCACGTTCATGGGTGATGGCGCACCGGGCACGGGCAAAACCACGCTGATCCAGATGATGGCCGGATTGCTGAACGACTATTGCACGACAGCGGGCTATCCCTTCCGCTATCAGAACTTCTCGATTGACCAGATCGACAGCTATCAGGGCAAATCGGGCCAGAACGCGCAGGCCTTCGTCAGCAACATCCTCGACCCCGGCGTGATTTCATTCGGCACCATTGACGATATCGACCAGATCGCCGGAAAGCGTGGCGACCGGCAATCCTCAGCCGGTCAGCAAGAGGTGACGGCGGTGTTCATGGGGGCCTTTGCGGGGGCCAATACCGTGGTCCGGGGGAACTGCACCTTCGGCATGTTCTCGAACTACCCCGAGAATGTGGACGACGCCCTGCGCCAACGTGCCGGCGCGCGGTTTCTGGTCGACGGCCCGCAAAGCCGGGATGATTACATCGACATTCTGGCGCTTTTGCTGGGCAAGAACCATGCGATCCCCCTGGGCGACCACGCCCTTTACGCCGCTCAGGAAATGCGCCGCGCCGTCGCCGAAAGTTTCGCCTCGCACGGGCAGCCCAAGGAAGACGGGCTTCTGGCGGTGTGGGAAAAGGTCGGCCGCGATATCGGCGCGCTTGATACGATTGCGAAGCTCGGCACTTACCTGAAGGCCAATCAGGTCGCCGACCCCCGCTTTACCGGCCGCGCGATCAAGAACATCACCGACGCGGTAAAAGTCCGCGCGATGGATTTCGAATTGCCGGATGAATGGATGGAGAACCCTGATCTGTTCCTGTTCAAACCCTATGACGAAAAGCTGACGATGATCCGGGGCATGGCGCAGCCGATCACGGTCGACATGGTGATCCAGGAAATCAACCGATACGCCGACAGCGAATTCCGCTATGCGGACAAAAGCGACGAGGTGGCGATTGCGGGAATGGTGCGGGATTTCGGGCGAACCGAAGAGGCGAAACGGCGGTATCTGGAGGGGAAGGGGTGATGGGTATGCCCGACGCAGCCCCGGACCTGATCCGGGGCCTCTGCCGCCACAAGGCCCCGGATCAGGTCCGGGGCAGCAACCGTCATTCAGGTGGCGTAAGCCCTCAGGAAACAAGAGGCCACGGATGAAACGCCTCATCGCCAAAGGCCTGATGTTCGGCAATCTGGTCGAGGTCTCCTCGCCGGCCCTGGTCGAGCGCTATAACCGTGCGCTCAAACACCTGACGGGCAAGACCACCGAACTTACCGATTTCCACATCGACATCTCGGGCTTCTCGCCGGAGATCGGTGATGAATTGCAGGACGATCTTTACCTCAACCCCAATGGCTGCAACCGCCAGTTCATTCTGCTGACCACGGCGCAGAAAACCGCCCCTCTGCTGAACATCAAATTCTCCACCTCGCGCGGGATCCTGCGCCAGTTCATCGAGAAAAACGAAGCCCAGCTTTTCGCCCTTACCGCGCGCGATGCCGTGGCGGGGGAACTGGCAAACTCGATCTTCGTGATGGATACCCCCAAAGCCCTGTTCGACGTCAGGCGCATTACAATCGAGGCGGATACCATCGGCGCCCATGTCCGTGATGCCCGAAAACTTGCCACCCTGATCACCCGCTTTCGTACGGAACCCGACGGCTGGCGGGATGATCTGCTGATTGCCGACATGATCGGACTCGCCAAGAAAACCGGCGATGTCACCCGCGTGCCCATTGATCTGCCGGTAATGACCTTTGCGCAGCCCAGTTTCTGGACGTCGCATTTCGGCGGTCTTTACATCTTTGGCGATGTGGCGGCCCCGGCGATGATCACCCGTGCCCCCCGCAAAGCTTTCAAGGACCTGCCCCTGCCCGTGCTGGACATGACCCAGCGCAACGAAATTGCCGCCTGGCTGGACCGGAACCAACTTGTCGAACCCATCGTCAAGGCGCGCGGCATGGACGGCGCGGCCGTCCTGCGCCAGAAGATGGATTTCATTCTGGTCGATGCCGCCGATGCGCTGAACCTTGATCTGGGCGATTCGACCCGGAGCGACCTGCGCAAGATCGCGCAAGCGCTGGGGGCCGCACTCCCGCAGGAGTTTCTGGCGCTCGCAGCCCTGATCCGTTGGATCGAAAGTGCGGGCGACTGGCCGCGCATAACCTCGGATCATCCGGCCTACTTCTATACCTTGCGCGCCGCGCCGCATGCCGACCGCGATCTGGTCAACATGCTTTTGGCCGAACTGGCCCCCCTTGATGTGCGCCAGCTCTACATCACTCACAAAGAGCTGTTCTACGCCAGTTACGCCACCTGGTCCGACCGCAAGCGCCAGTATGTCGCCGATTTCCTTGAGCGTGAATATGCGGTAGACAAGCAGGGAGCGCGCGAGGCGCTCTTTGGCCCGGAACCCGGCATGACCGACACCACGACCCCGCACCCGACCCGCGACATCGCCGATCTGGTCGGTCCGTGGGGTGCGCTGCGCGGGGGCAAACGATGATCTTCGGCTGGATCAGGCTCGCCATCATGGGTGCGGTGGTTCTGGCCATCGTCTATATGCTGGTGTCGGTCTATTCCCGGTCGATCCGGCGCGAAAAGCTGGAAAAACACTTTGATGCCGGGGGTGTAGAGGGCGACCGCGATGCCTATATCGAAAACGGGATGAAGGTCTACCAACACGGCCTGCGGCGCAGGCTGATCTGGCTGGTCGTGGTTCTGCCCATCGCGGCCGTGATCGCCACAGTGTATTTTGTGAACTGGAACTGAAAGGCGGCCAAGATGTGGACGAAAATCAAATGGGGCATCCGCATCCTGCTTTTGCTGATGGTGGCGGGGTTCCTGCATTACACCCTGCCGCAACATGACATCGTGCGCATTTCCAACACCTACAACAAGCTGACGCCGATCGGCGGGAACTGGATGTTCTACGGCATCGAAGATACCGGCACCGGCGCGGAAACCAGTGTCAACCGTGACATCCGCTACATCGACGGGGTCTTTCCGAACGGCAAGGTCATCGTCTACCGGAATGAGGATACCGGCTGGGTCTGGCCGCCCTACTTCAAATACGACAGCGCTACCCTGCAGGGTGAGGCGACGAACCTGAAATCCGACAAGGCAAACCCGCAATGGGTGTCGATCACGCATTACGGCTGGCGCCTGCCGATCATCTCGATCTTCCCCAATGCGGTGAATATCACACCGGTTGATGGCCCAGACGTGACGATCATCCCCTGGGTCAATATCATCATCCTGACAACGCTCGCCTTTCTCCTCTTCATGCTGCGCCGCATGTGGCTGCAGTTTCGCGAACGCACCATTGATCCCGCTCTTGAAGATGTCGGCGACGCTTGGGACGCCGTGGATGCCAGGGCCGACGATGCGCGCCGCTCTGCCAGCGGCTTATTTGGCCGCATTGGCGCATGGCTTGGCACCTGGCGCAGTAAACCCCGCCGCTGAACGCCGAGGCTCAGCCAACTCCGACTGCTTTCATTTTGATGCAAATATCCTCGCCGAAGGCTCCGCCCTCGACACTCGCGCGTGCCTCAAGGTGAAATCCGCATCAGCGCCGGGCGCGGGGGCTCGATGCCCCCAAGCCCGGCTCCTCCCGGCTCAGCCGCGCAACGTGCCACCACTGTCCTTGATCACCTTTTCTACGATCCGCGCCGACACGGCCTCGATTTCGGCTTCGGTCAGGGTCTTGTCCTGCGGCTGCAGGCGCACGGTGAGGCCAAGCGATTTCTTGCCCGCCCCCATCTGCGCCTCGGCCTTTTCGCCGGTGAACTGGTCAAACACCCGC
>JBGSRQ010000340.1:0-6712 GCA_041737515.1 Rhodobacterales bacterium
GGTGGCGCGGGGGGCGGGTTCGATCACATCGTCAATCAACGCTTCGTCCAGCAACCGCGCGCCTTTGGCCATCACGGCCGGGGCTTTGGATTTCAGCTCCAGCACGACACGCTGTGCGATTTTCGGGCCAATGCCGGGAGCCGCCTGAATGGCCCGCGCATCGCCCAGAGTGATTGCGCGCGCCGCACCTTCCGCCCCCAAAGCGCCCAGAATGGCCATCGCAGCCTTGGCCCCAACGCCCTGCACCGTCATCAAAAGGCGGTGCCACTCCTTTTCCAACAGCGTCGGAAAGCCGAACAACTGCAACAGGTCCTCGCGCACCAGAAGTTCGGTGTACAGCGCCACTGCCTCACCGTTGCCCGGCAACCCCGCCAAGGTCCGGTCCGAGACATGGACGATATAGCCGACGCCCCGCACGTCGATCAGCACATGATCCGCGCCGCGATAGTCTATCCGCCCTGCGATCTTGCCGATCATCCCGCCGCCCTCAACGCCGCCTGCAACCGGCCGGACGACTGCAGATGATGCGCATGACAAATGGCAATCGCCAGCGCGTCCGCCGCATCGGCTCCGGCAATCTGAACTCCCGGCAGATGGATGCGCACCATATGGTCGACCTGAACCTTTGCCGCATGGCCCACGCCAACCACGGTTTTCTTGACCGCGTTGGGGGCATATTCGCCGACCGTGATCCCGAACTGCGCGGGCACCAAAAGGGCAATCCCCCGCGCCTGCCCCAGCTTCAGCGTGGCCACGGCGTCCTTGTTCACAAAGGTATGCTCAACCGCGGCCTCATCGGGGGCATAGAGGCGCAAAACCTCGGTCAGTTGCGCATGTAGCGTCAGCAACCGCACGGCAAGATCGCCATCGCCCGCACCCGGCGCGGAATGGCAGATGCCGTTGGCGACATGGCTCAGACGCGCGCCCGCAACGTCGATCACGCCCCAGCCAAGGTTGCGCAACCCCGGATCAATCCCCAAAACCCGCATCCCCGCCCCTTTGTTCTTCGTTTTTTTCGGATTAGCACGAAAAGGGAACATCCGCCAACTGCTTTTGACAGGGCAGACGCAGATGCCGCGGTGCAGAAAAGCGACGGGGCATCTGCCGAAACCGACGCAGAACGCTCCCGCCAGCATTTGACGCATAAAAACATGGCAAAACCGTGAAAAACGGCCATGCGTTTTTTGCATGTGAGCCATGCCGTTGCCCCGGCTTGCTTTGCACATGCCGCAAGATTATCTGCCATCACGAAGGCAAAAATGCCTCAGCTATGAGCAGTTTGAAAAGGATATCAGTCATGGCCGCTTTTGAAACGACCCGCACGGCGCCTATGGGTGCCATCTCGACCTTCCGCTTTGTGCAGTTGGTCAGCTCTGTCTACGCTTCGGTTGCCGCATGGAACGATGCGCGCGTGACGCGCAATGCCTTGGGCAAACTGTCTGACCGCGAACTGGACGATATCGGCCTGTGCCGCGGTGACATCGACCATCTGGGCAACTGATCGCCCGATGATCCAACCGGGGGCCAAACACCCCCGATGATGGTCCGAAAGACCAAAGGCCGCGCCCGGAATGGCAGCGGCCTTTTGTTTTGCCTTTGTCTTGGACGCCGGGCCGACGCGCGGTCCCGCTGGGTCTGCCGGATGGACGTGGTGGCCGCCCCGATCAGACCCCGATTGCCGGGTCACAGGTCGAGGTGAGAAACTTTCTCCGAAACATACAGCGTCACCGGATCAGCCGTCATCAGATAGCCGCCCAGACGCTCGAATTCCTGACCCTTCATCATGGCGCTGACACGCTGTTCATAGACGCCGGCACCGACTTTCGCGTGGATCACGCCCTTCAGACCAATACTGGCCAGAGCAACCATCAGTATGGGGGCCAGAACCGACCGACGCTTGCGGGCAGGCCGGTAATAGTAGGACCGGCCCAGCGAGCCGATGGCCTCGAAGCCATAGCCCTTGGACCGCGCTTTTTCAATCCGCGCGATCCGGCCGTAAAAATCGGCCATGTTCGGGTCGCTCATAATTCAAACTCCTAGACGCATTCGCCCTACCGAATCTGACGTTAAGTCGGAATTGTGGCAAGACTGGGGCGTGGCTACCTAAACGTGACGTAAAACCAGTGTTGACCACTCTCCGATGTCTTCGCGGTCGTGCAGCGCGAAACCTGCGGCGACATAGGCTGCCTCCACGGCCTCGGCCTGCACGACAAGCAAGCCTGACAGGATCACAAGGCTGTCTTTGGCCGCATGTGCCGCCATACCGGGGGCGAGTTCGATCAGCGGGCCTTTCAGGATATTGGCAAAGATCAGGTTGAAGGGCGCGGCATTGCGCAATGCGGGCGCGTCAAATCCGGCGGCTTCGACACAGGTGATGCGGCCTTCCAGCGCGTTGATGGCAACATTCGCCTGCGCCACATCCACCGCCACCTCGTCGATATCCGACGCAATCACCAGCGCATCCGGCAACACCGCCGCTGCAGCCATGGCAAGAACAGCAGTGCCACAGCCGATGTCAGCCACTTTGGCGGGGGAAAACCCGGTGCTTACCAACCGGTCAAAGGCGCGCAGGCAGCCCAGCGTCGTGCCGTGATGCCCGGTGCCAAAGGCCACCGTAGCCTCGATCTGCAACGCCACGCGGCCCGGCGGCACCTTGTCGGCATCATGGCTGCCGAACACGAAGAACCGCCCCGCCTCCACCGGCGACAGCTCGCGTCGCACTTTGGCGACCCAGTCAATCTCGGGGATGTCAGACACCGCGAAGGGGGCCGCACCGAATGCCGCTGCCAGAACATCCAGCAGCACCTCGTTCGGGGCGGCATCGACGAAATAGGCGCCAACCTCCCACAGGCCCGAGTCGTCCTCAATCTCGAAGACGCCAACACCGACGGGCGCCGGGTCCAGCCGTTCGACGGCCCGCGCCAAAGCCTCGGCGGCATCTTCGCCGGGAAGGGTGGTCAGGGCGGAAAAGGTTGGCATGGCACGTCCTCTCTGGGTTCAGCGCGGGGTAAACCTGCCGTCCCAAAGGGTCAAGCGCCGACTACTCTGCCGGAACAAACCGGCCCTGCCCCGACAGTGTGGTTTCGTTCCCCGGCCCAGGATGGCGCGGCACCAGCAAGGCCAGCACAAATGACATGGCGGCCAGCAACGCGGCAAGAATGAAGACGCTCGACGGTGACTGAATCCACAGATACCCCAAGAGCGCAGGCAGGAATACCGCCGCAATGTGGTTGATGGTGAACGCAACCGCCGCTGTGGGGGCCATATCGCCCGGATCGCCGATCTTCTGGAAATAGGTTTTCAAAGCAAAGGACATCGCAAAGAACAGATGATCCACGACATAAAGCGCGGCCCCGATCGCGACACCCCAGCCGAACCAGTAAATCCCGCCATAACCCAGAAACACCAGCGTCAGCCCGGCATATTCGACAAGCAGCGACCGCCGCTCACCATAGGTCGCGATAAAGCGCCCGACGTAAGGCGCGATCAACATGTTGGCCAGGAAATTGACCAGAAACAGCGCTGTCACCTGATCGACGGTGAACTTGAAATGTTCGACCATCATGAAGGCCGCGAACACCACGAAAATCTGCCGCCGTGCCCCGGCCATAAACTGCATCAGGTAATACAGCCAATAGCGCCGCCGCAACACCATGGTTTTCAGCTGCGGATGCGGTGCCTCGAACTGCGGATAGGCAAACAGGCAGAACAGCGCAATCAGCGCCGTGATCCCGCCAGAGGCCATATATACCGTCTCATAGCTCAGATTGAAGGTCCGCCATGTCAGCATGATCGCACCATAGGCCACCATCGACGCCCCCGCCCCGATGGCCACGATCCAGCCAATCGTTCTGGGGGCATCGGCCTTGCTGATCCACTGCAGTTGCAGGCTTTGGTTGACCGTCTCGAAGTAATGAAATCCGATGGAGGACAGCAGCGTAAGCACCATGATCCCGCCAACAGTCGGAAAATAGGCCGTGACCGCAGTGGCACATCCCAGCAGCATCAGCGCAAGCAACCCCAGTCGCTGTTCACGGATGAACAGCAACAGAACAATCACCCCGATGGCCAGAAACCCCGGAATTTCCCGCACCGTATGCAGCCATCCGATGCCGATGCCGGTGAAGCCTGCTTCTTCAATGACGAAGTTGTTCAAGAGTGCCGACCACGTCGAAAACGCAATCGGCTGGGCGGCGGCAACAAGGAACAAAAGGAAAATGGGCCTGCGCCAGATCGGCAGGTGCTGGGCATCGGCAAGAGTCACGGTGCGGGCCATAGGCGGGGTGATACAACGGGCGTGCGGGGTTGCGAAAGGGGGAATGAGCGTTCGGACCAGCGCGCTCAGGCGCGGCAGGACAAACAGACCTGCCGCGGCAATTTTCCTGTCAGTTTCACAAGATGAAGTCCATCGGGCGCACGCCACCGGTGTTAAGCAGGATCAGCGCATCCAAATGGCCATCGCCGTCCAGGTCCAACTGCAACTGGTACTGGCTGGAAACATGATCCCTGCGCACCTCGGCCTGGTCGGTGGCCGTGAAGGCTGCATTGCCGATAAACTGGAAATCGCCCAAAAGGGACAAGTCAATCCTGTCGCCATCTGAAAAGCTGAAATCCGAAATATAGGCAAGGACCTGCAGCCCTTTGACCGGGGCGATGTCGTCGCTTGTGAACCGGAACACGTCGGCCCCGAGCCCTCCGGTCACGATATCCCGGCCAGCGCCTCCCGACAGAACGTCGGACCCGTCGCCGCCGCGCAACGTATCAGGATCGCCGCCCCCATAAAGGGTATCGTTGCCCGCCTCGCCCAAAAGCCAGTCCGCACCGGAACCGCCGTGCAGGGTGTCGTTTCCGGTGCCCCCGTAAAGAAGGTCGTTGTCGTCGCCACCGATCAGAAAGTCGTTCTGATTGCCGCCTCCCAGAAAATCACGCCCGCTGCCTCCGGTCAGGACATCAGAGTCGTTGCCACCCCAGATCTGATCTTCACCATCGTCGCCGAACAGCAGGTCATTGCCGCCCGTGCCATAGAGGCTGTCATCGCCGATGCCACCATACAAGCTGTCCGGGCTGTTGGCTGACCTCAGAGAGTCGTTCCCCTGATCGCCATAAAGCCGGTTGAATCCGTCTCCGCCGCTCAACGTGTCGTCGCCGAAACCGCCGTAAAGCGAGTCGTTGCCCGCAAGCCCGCCAAGTTGGTCATTGCCGCCCGCACCACGCAGCACGTTCGCCGCGTTATCGCCGGCCAGCGTGTCGTCAAACGGAGAGCCGGTCATGTTTTCAATGCTGATGAACTGTATCCCGGATGGGCCAAAGATCTGGTTCAAAAGCAGGTCGTTGCCATACCAATAGGATTGATTTCCAGTCAGAAGAATGGATTGAACCCCTTGGAACGCATTGCTGTAGTCGATCGTGTCGATCCCGGCGCCGCCGTGCGCGTAGTCCAGCGGGCTGAGGGCGTAGATCGTGTCATTGCCGTCGCCGCCGACGCCAAAACTGTAGGCGTAATTGTTGGATGCCCCCGAGAATGTAATCACATCATCGCCGCCACCGCCCATCAGGGTGTCAAGGCCAAGAGTGCCACCGCCAATGATCGTGTCATTCTGAGCGGATCCAAAAATCAGGTTGGCAGAATCTGTCCCTCGATAAATCGGCATCTCGACAATCCTTGCTTTGAAAAAACGCGCAGTTTTGAAAAACGCAGCCAAAAAATCTATGCAATTCAAATTATCACTTAAGCACCCGAAAAACAACTTGCATCGCGTTTGCGCCTTTTGGTGCCACTTCCCTCAAATCTCCTTCTGGTTCACCCGTGCCGACAGCGCGTCGGCACTTTCCTTCCGCTCGCTGTAGCGGTCCAGAAAATATCCGGTGCTGCCGCGGGTCAGCAGGGTGAACTTCATCAACTCCTCCATCACGTCAACCATCCGGTCATAGAAGGGTGAGGGTTTCATGCGGTCATCCTCGCCAAACTCCAGAAACGCCTTGGGGGTGGAGGATTGATTGGGAATGGTCAAAAGCCGCATCCAGCGGCCCAGAATACGCAACTGGTTGACCGCGTTGAAACTTTGCGATCCACCGCAGACCTGCATCACGGCAAGCGTCTTGCCTTGGGTCGGGCGCACACCGCCCAGGGCCAGCGGAATCCAGTCGATCTGCGCTTTCATCACGCCGGTCATCGCCCCATGCCGTTCGGGCGAACACCAGACCATCCCCTCGCTCCACGTCACAAGGTCGCGCAGTTCGGTGACCCGTGGATGATCGGCCCCCGCATCATCGGGCAAGGGCAGGCCCGAAGGGTTGAAGGTCCGCGTTTCGGCCCCCAGCCGGGTCAGCACGCGGGCGGCTTCTTCGGTCATCAACCGGCTGAACGACCGCGCGCGGAGTGAGCCATACAGCAGCAGAATCCGCGGGGCATGTGCGACGGGCTGATAAAGCTGCGCGGCATCGGGCAGACGGAGCAATGACTTGTCAATATTCGGTGTGTCGGTCACGGTGGAGGCGTCCCTTGGCAAGAAGTCAGAGAAAGCTTTGCGGATCAATGTCGATGGAAAGGCGCAGATTGTTAGGAAGTTTCAGTTGCCCCACCCATTCGGCCAAGGCGGCCTGCAGGGGCGCGGATTTTTCCGCCTTGACCAGAAGTCGGACCCGGTGCCGCCCACGCACGCGGGCAATCGGGGCCGGGGCCGGCCCGAACACCTGCGCCCCGATGCGGCGC
>JBGSRQ010000399.1:0-3746 GCA_041737515.1 Rhodobacterales bacterium
GGTGTTTGCTGCGGCCGACAACATGACCGAACAGCAAAGCGCGCTGACGATCCTTCTGGATATCGGCGCAGGACAGGCAGAGCTTGCCCAATTCGGCGCGCGCTTTGCCGATGACCGGCTGGTGATGGACAAATGGTTCGCGCTGCAGGTGGGGCTTGCTGCACCGGACGCCCTGGCCGCAACCGTGGAACGGCTGACCGCACTTCCAACCTTCGACTGGAAGAACCCCAACCGCTTCCGGTCGGTGATCGGGGCCATGACTGGCAATCACGCGGGCTTTCACCACGAAAGCGGCGCGAGTTACCGCATCCTTGCCGATTGGCTGATCCGGCTTGATCCGGTAAACCCGCAAACCGCCGCCAAGATGTCGGCCGCGTTCGAGACATGGGCGCGCTATGATGCCGACCGGCAGGGGATGATCCGCGAAAACCTGAACCGGATCGCCGCGCGCAGCGGACTGAGTCGGCACCTTGGCGAAATGGTCGCGCGGATGCTGGGATAGATTGCTTTCCGTCCGCGATGTGGCACCGTGCACGCAGCGGAACCATCATTTGCTGGCCACACGCGGGTGGCGGTTGACAGGCCGCAGGTCGCCCCCTTACCCAAAATGCAGGGGCGTTGTATCTGTGCGGAGCGTGTCATGCCGTTTATACTTGGTTTTCTGGCCCTTGTCGGGGCCGCGTATTTCTGGGCTTCGCGGATGCGCAATGCCGCCGGAATGACGCAAGAGATCGCGGGGGTCGCAAGCGACGTTCTATCCGCCGCGCGCCGCTTTGGTTTCAAGCGCAAGCTGAACGTCCACCCCGTCGAATCGCTGGATAGCCCGGATATCGCGCTTGCGGCGACGGGCATGGCGTTTCTGGAACTGGGTGGCCTGCCCAGTGCCGAACAACAGGATGCACTGATCGTCAGTCTGCAAAGCCAACTCGCGCTGGCGCATGATCAGGCGCAAGAAGCGGTCATTCTGGGGCGTTGGCTGGTGACGGAATCGGGGGGCGCACAACCGGGGCTGACCCGGCTTTCCCGGCGGCTCTACAAGTTGCAGGGCGGCGACAGCTTCGCGCCCCTGATGTCGGTTCTTGGCGATGTCGCGAAATCGGGCCGTGGCGGATTGTCGGACAAACAGCGTGAAGCGCTGGACGAGATCAAGCGTCTTTACCGGATTACCTGAGCTTTGATGCGGATTTCGTCTGATCTTGGTCAGATCGAACGCAATTCGGAGCATGCATACGATCGGGATCGTTTCACGTTGGGTTTGATCTGCTGAACCCGATCAAACGCACGACGCCTTAGCCCTTGCAATAGCTTTGGCCGCGGGTCCACGCCTGCATCTCGGCGCGCTTGGAATCGCTGCGCATCGGTGCCCAATCGCGGCCGACGCCACGCGCGCCGCTGCCTGACACGGCATTGTCACGCGAAACCTGACGTGACGCGATCTCGATCGCACAGCTCAGGTTCGCCTCGCCGTTCTTCAGACCCGAAACGCTGGTCGCTTCGCAATTATACTGGCGTGCGGTGGCCGGCGCGATCTGCATCAGGCCGATCCACTTGCCGCCGCCACCCGACGCCGCCGGGTTCCAGGTGCTTTCGTATTTCGCAACTGTGGAAACGAGGCCCGCCCAGAACGCCCGGCGCTGCGGCACCGTGGCCGTTGCATAGGCCGGGCACCACTGCGCAATGTCAGACGGCGTGATGTTGGCAAGCATCGTGTCCTTGGAGGCAATCGCAGCCAGCGTTGTGCGGGTCCATGCATCGGCTTCGGGGCGGTGATCCCAGCGCATCGGGGGCAGATTGCCACCCACAAAGCTGAAATTGTCTGACGCAAGCGGCGGCGGTGTCTGGGCGCAGCCCATGGGCAGGGCCAGAATACAGCCAATTACAAGCGTGCGCAGGTTCATCAATCGACACCGGATAGCATCGCACCACTCTGCGCGACCTGCGCCTTTTGCCCGGCACTGTGGCATTATGGCAAGCCCGCGCCTTTTTTATAGGCGGTTTTCCGCGACTCGCGCTCTTGCCGCCCGTCTCGCGGCTGCCTAGAAAGGGTCAAAACCGCAAGGATGCACCATGCTTGATCTGACCTATTCCGCGCCCACGCCCAAGATGATTGCCGGGGCGAAACATGACTGGGAACTGGTCATCGGGATGGAGATTCACGCGCAGGTCTCATCAAATGCCAAACTCTTTTCAGGGGCATCGACCGGGGTTGGCGCGGAGCCCAATTCCCATGTGTCCTTTGTGGATGCCGCGATGCCGGGCATGCTGCCGGTGATCAACGAATACTGTATCGAGCAGGCGGTGCGCACGGGGTTGGGGTTGAAGGCCGCAATCAATCTGCGCTCGGCCTTTGATCGCAAGAATTACTTCTATCCCGACCTGCCGCAGGGTTATCAGATCAGCCAGCTTTACCACCCGATCGTGGGCGAGGGTGAGGTGCTGGTCGAACTTTCCCCCGGCGTCGCGCGGCTTGTGCGGATCGAACGCATCCATCTGGAACAGGATGCGGGCAAGTCGATCCACGACATGGACCCGTCCCTCAGCTTTGTCGATTTCAACCGCACCGGCGTTGCGCTGATGGAGATTGTCAGCCGCCCCGACATTCGCGGCCCCGAAGAAGCCGCCGCCTATGTGGTCAAACTGCGCCAGATCCTGCGCTATCTGGGCACCTGCGACGGCAACATGCAAAACGGCAACCTGCGCGCCGATGTGAACGTGTCGGTCTGCCGTCCGGGCCAATACGAAAAGTATCAGGCGACGCAGGATTTTGCGCACCTTGGCACGCGGTGCGAGATCAAGAACATGAACTCGATGCGGTTTATCCAGCTTGCAATTGATTACGAGGCACGTCGCCAGATCGCCATTCTGGAGGACGGCGGTTCGGTCACGCAGGAAACCCGCCTGTATGACCCTGACCGCAACGAAACCCGGTCGATGCGCAGCAAGGAAGAGGCGCATGACTACCGCTATTTCCCTGATCCCGACCTGCTGCCGCTGGTGATCGAACAGGCTTGGGTCGATGACATTGCCGCCACCATGCCCGAACTGCCTGACGCCAAGAAAACGCGCTTCATGGGCGATTTCGGGCTGACGGATTACGATGCGAATGTGCTGACCGCCGATCTGGACAGCGCCGCGTTCTTCGAGTCGGTGGCGCAGGGCCGCGACGGCAAGCAGGCCGCAAACTGGGTCATCAACGAGTTGTTCGGCCGACTGAACAAGGAAGGGCTGACGATTGCCGAGTCGCCCTTGTCGGCAGCACAGTTGGGCGGCGTTCTGGATCTGATCGGCAAGGGCGAGATTTCGGGAAAGATGGCCAAAGACCTGTTCGAGATCCTCTGGGCAGAAGGTGGCGATCCTGCCGAAGTGGCTGCCGCGCGCGGCATGAAGCAGGTCACCGACACCGGGGCGATCGAAGCGGCAGTTGACCGGATCATCGCCGACAACCCCGCGCAGGTCGAAAAGGCCCGTGCCAACCCGAAACTTGCGGGCTGGTTCGTTGGGCAGGTGATCAAGGCCACGGGTGGGCTGGCGGCCCCGGCGGTGGTCAACGATCTGGTGATGAAGAAACTGGGCCTTTAACCGCGCGCAGGCCCAGCCAAAGCCAAAGACCAAGGCCGGTCAGCCCCGTGAGGATGGCCACGGGGATGTTTACCGCCGCGCCGCCGGTCATGCCCCAGCCAAAGACCGGCCCCAGCGCTGCGATCAGGGGTGCGGCCATAAAGACCGCATGGCGGCGCAGGGGCGCG
>JBGSRQ010000415.1:0-1858 GCA_041737515.1 Rhodobacterales bacterium
GCATCGGCAGTGTCGGCCTCACCGGGATGGCCGCACAAGACGCCCGCGCCGGGCACCAGATCCGGGACCACGTCCTGCGCGCCGACAACGGCAAAGCCCGCGTCTTCGAAAATCGCGATCACCGTGCGCAAGAGACCGTCATCGCCTTCGCGGAATGCGCCCAGCATGCGCGGCACCATTTGCGCGGTTGCAGGATCAAACATCGACGGATCAAGGCGCGGGCGATGCACCGCGCCGGCGAACACCACCTGAGTGACCCCGCCATCCTGCAGTCCGGCCAGAAACGGCATCAGCCGTTCCACGCGGAAGGTCTGATCCGCGGCGATGCCTTCGGGGGCATAGCCTTCCATCGCGGCCACCACAGGGCGGTCGGGCATGGCGCGGGCGATGGCTGCGGGAAGCGCGCCCCGGCCTGCGATGATGGCGGTCTGTGTCATTCGAGCCCGGTCATTTTGGCGTCAGGAACGAACGATCTGACGCGGCAAGGATAAAATCGGTCATCTCGCGCACAAGCGGGCTTGCATTGCTGGCGGCCAAAGCCTCGGCCCTGGCATGAAAGGTGCCCTCACCCGATGCCAGAACCTGATACGCCTCGCGCAGTGCCGTGATCTCGGACCGCTCGACCCCGCGACGTTTGAGGCCCACCAGATTAAGCCCGTCCAGTTCGCCCCGCGGCCCTTGCACAAGGCCGTAGGGAAGCACATCATTCGTGACCATGGTCACCGCACCGATGATGGCACCCTGCCCGATGCGGACCCATTGATGCACGCCCGAAAGCCCACCCACGATGACATCATCTCCCAGAACGCAGTGCCCCGCGATGGCGACCTGATTGACCAGAATGACCCGGTTGCCGATCTGTGCATCGTGGCCGACATGCGCGCCCGTCATGATAAGGCAATCGTCGCCGACCCGGGTCACCCCGCCGCCGCCTTCCGTTCCGATGTTCAGCGTGGCACCCTCGCGGATGCGACAGCGCGCGCCAATGATCAGGCGGGTGCGTTCGCCCTTGTATTTCAGATCCTGCGGCACCTCGCCGACGGTGGCAAAGGGAAAGATCACGGACGCCTCGCCCACGTCTGTCCACCCCGTCACAACGGCATGGCTTTTGACCACAACCCCTGCGCCCAGCGTCACTTGGGGCCCGATCACCGCAAAGGGGCCAACCTCGCACCCGGCGCCGATCCTGGCGGCTGGGTCGACGACGGCGCTGGGGTGCAGGCGCGGATTCTGAGAGCGATGGGGGGCGTCGGTCATGTCAGGCTTTCGGCACGTCGATCATCGCCATGAAGGTCGCCTCGGCGGCAAGTTCACCCTCCACCACGGCGCGGCCTTCGAACTTCCAGACCTTGCCGCCCCCGCGCAGCGCGGTCACATGCAACTCCAGCACATCGCCCGGCACCACCTTGCGGCGGAACTTGCACGCATCGACACCCATGAAGAACACCTTGGCGTTCTTGTCGACCAGATCGCTGGACAGGCCCACCAAAACACCCGAAGTCTGCGCCATCGCCTCGATGATCATTACACCGGGCATGATCGGCATGCCCGGAAAATGGCCCTGAAAATGCGGCTCGTTATTGGTCACATTCTTGATGCCGACGCAGGATTTTTGCAGGACGATATCGCGCACCTTGTCGATCAGAAGGAACGGAAAGCGGTGCGGGATGATCCGTTGGATCAAATCAAGATCTGCCGTCAAGGGGGCTGCAATCGGGGCGGCATCGTTCATCGGCTTCTCCTCTTCCGGCCTTTTGATGTGACTAGCAACTTGCCCGGGTTCGGGCAACCCATCCGCACCGGTTCAGGGCAAGGGCTGCGGCGCGGGCGTCAGACCGGGCTCGGGCTCGGGTTCGGG
>JBGSRQ010000437.1:0-8448 GCA_041737515.1 Rhodobacterales bacterium
ACGGTGATCTCGCCAAGACTTTCATTTGCAAGCCATGTGGTGCCAAAAAAACACCAGGCCACGGCAAGTCCGGCCGCAACGCCCCAAGCGATCTGGCGGGGGCTGTTGCGCAGCCCCGAATGGGCCAGCGCCCACGCGAGAAAGGCAAGGGCTATCCCCCCAATCACCAGGGTCGGGGGAAGGCCCAAGCGGCCAAGGTCATGCACGATGCCTTGCGGTCCGGTAGCGTCCGGCTGCGGAAACAGCATCACCCGCAAGGGACCCAGCGGGCCGGACAGCGCGATCAAGCCGAAAATGCCCATGACCACCACGACGACCAGTGACCGCATGTCACCGCCGCCGAACCGCACCAGCGCGCCGAAGCCGCAGTTCCCGGCCAGCGCCATGCCGTATCCGAAAACCAGCCCGCCGGTGATGGACCCCAACGCATTCCATTGCAACGCGTGATAGAATGTGCCCGTCAGGTCGATCATCCCGGCCATCGCGCCGGCCTGCGTGGCCAGGATCGCGACCGCCAGCACAACGCCCCAAAGCCGGAGCCGCGTCTGATCTCCGCCGTAAGCCGCCGATTCCAGCGCCCCCAGCGTACAAAAGTCGCCCAGTCGGGCCGCCAGGCCAAGGACCAGCCCACCCGCAAGGCCAACAAGCGCCGCCAGTACGCCGATAGGAACCATTTCCAGCATTCACGCCTCCCCCGGCTGTTCAGCCGTGCGTTGTCTTGTCGTAAAGCCGGACAAGAACCTTGATCATCTCGGCGACCTTGGGGTCCAGAAGCGAGTAAAAGATCGCCTGCCCTTCACGCCGTGCGCTGACCAGCCCCTCCAGCCGCAGCCGTGCCAATTGCTGACTGACGATAGCCTGACGCGCCGACAGCAGATTTTCAAGCTCGGTCACGCTTTTCGGGCCGGTCCGCAGGTGACAAAGAATCGTGAGCCGCCCGTCATGGCCCATGGCCTTGAGCAGAGTCGACGCCTGTTCGGCTTGTGTTATCAGGCCGGACAGATCGCAGACCTCGTCCGGATCGTCACTTTCGTCCCGGCCTTGAAAATCCCTTTTCGCCAAGTTGCCCGTCCCGACACTAGTCCGGATCGTTATGGCGTTCGCCGGTGACAAGGACAACCCACCTTTCCTCGCGGCTCCGCGTTTGCAAGGCGGCCGCGATCTTCCTGCCTCAGTCCGTCGAGGTTTCGGCGATCAGCCCGGCCAGCAACGGCCAGAAGAAATCTTGGCCCGGATACCCCTCGATCCGACCGGTTTCGACCCCATCCTCGACAAGGACGAAGGTGGGCGTGAACACCGGGGGCGAGACGACCTTGAACCCTTCAGGCAGTGGATCGCGCAGTTGCACCCGACGCAAGGGGGCGGCCTTTCCCTCCTCGGTCAAAGGGTATTGGGGGGCCACCTCTGCGTTCCAGGCTGCGCAGTAGATGCAGCCGCGTTGCTCGAACATCAAAAGTTCCAGCTCGCCCGCCTGAACGATTGCCGGCACGAGAGCCGGCACAGCAACCGCGAAGAGTCTGGGAAATACCACGTTGACAGCCCTATAGTAACATAGAACTATAGTAATCTACCTTGACCTTTTCGGCAAGGCAGCGCTTCCCGTGGGAGGAGGGGCGATGCTCGATATATCATTTGGTGGCGCAGCGCTGGCTGGGCTCTTGTCATTTCTGTCGCCTTGCATCCTTCCAATGGTGCCCTTCTACCTGTCCTACATGGCGGGCCTTTCGGTGCGCGAATTGCGCGATGGCGACACCATCGCCCCCGGCGCGCGCGGACGGCTGGTGGTGCAGGCACTGGCCTTTGCGCTTGGCGTCACGACGATCTTCGTGCTTCTGGGTCTGGGGGCCACAGCCCTTGGCCGCAGTTTTGCGCAATGGAAGGAACCGCTGTCTTATATCGCCGCCGGGGTCCTGATTCTGTTCGGGCTGCACTTTCTGGGCATCTTCCGCATCGGATTTCTGTATCGCGAGGCCCGGGTTGATTCCACCGCGAACCCTCGCACCCTTGCCGGGGCCTATGTCATGGGCCTCGCCTTCGGCTTTGGCTGGACCCCTTGTGTTGGGCCGGCGCTGGCGGCGATCCTGATGGTCGCTTCTGGTATGGGTGACCTCTGGCGTGGCGGGGTGCTGTTGCTGATCTACGGCCTGTCGATGACCTTGCCGTTCGTGCTGGCCGCTTTCTTTGCCGGGCCGTTCCTGGCTTGGGTTGCCCGCCACCGTGCGCTGATGGGCCATGTCGAAAAGGCGATGGGCGTCATGCTGATCGTCTTTGGAATCCTGATCGCCACCAACACTGTGAACCTGATTGCCGACTGGTTGATCCGCAACTTCAGCTGGTCCGCAACCCTGACCTGAAAGGAGCCACGATGCTGCGCATTCTTGCCACTCTCATTGTGCTTGTTTTCGCGATGCCCGCCGTCGCGGCGGAACTTGGCGATGACGGGCTGCACAAACCCGCCTGGCTGCGCGAGACCTTCAAGGACCTGCGCGAAGATCTGGCCGAAGCCAACGCCGAGGGCAAGCGCCTGATGGTCATCTTTGAACAGCGCGGTTGCATCTACTGCAGCGAAATGCACGAAAAAGTATTCACCGACCCCGCAATCGAAGCGCTGATCCAAGACCACTATTTCGTCGTGCAGATGAACCTGTTCGGCGATGTGGAAGTCACCGACTTCGACGGCACGATACTGCCTGAAAAAGAAATGGCGATGCGCTGGGGCGTGATGTTCACCCCGACGATGATCTTCCTGCCTGAAGAGGTCGCAGATGGCGTCTCTGCACCCGATGCTGCCGTGGCCATGATGCCGGGCGCTTTCGGGAAGGTGACGACGAAGGCGCTTCTGATCTGGGTGCGTGACCACGGCTACGACGGCGGAGAGAACTTTCAGAAGTTCGTTGCAGAGCAAGCACTTAAGGAATAGCAGGGCGCGGCGTCAAGCCTGGAAGTATAGGCATATAGGTTTCCTGCTATATTTCTCTTGCCCACCAGCCGATTCCATCCCATAGTTGCATACGGAGGAATACTGGGAGGATAAGGATGACACGCCAGCTTTGTCTGGTGACGGCTTTCACGCTGTCACTTGCAACGCCAGCTTTGCCGGAAACCGCGCCGAAAGACGTAGGTTTCGATGGAGGCAAAGTCGAAGCGTCCCTGACCGGCGCGCCGGGTGATCCGGCGAACGGGGTCACGGTGATGACCACTGCCGCACTTGGCAATTGTGTGGCTTGCCACACCATAGCAGCACTGCCTGAAGTGCAGTTTCCCGGCAACATTGCCCCGCCACTCGACGGTGCGGCAAGCCGGTGGAGCGAGGCCGAGCTGCGCGGCATTGTTGTGAATGCCAAGATGACCTTTGATGGCAGCTTCATGCCGGGCTTTTACAAGAATGAGGGTTTCGTTCGTCCGGGCGATGCATACACCGGCAAGGCGCCCGAGGGCGACCTGCCCCCGATATTGACCGGTCAGCAAGTCGAGGATGTGGTGGCCTACCTTCTCACCCTCAAGGAATGATGGCCCAAGGCCAGACAAGATAGGAGAATTCCCATGAACCTCAACCGACGCAAGGCTCTTACGCTTGGCATTGGTGGCATCGCTTTTGCCGCCATCCCCGGCCTTTCGAGTGCGGCTACCGTTGAAGAATTGACTGCTGCCTTCACTGCGGGGGCCACTCCCGGCACCGGCGGCATTACCCTTACCACCCCTGAAATCGCTGAAAACGGCAACACTGTGCCTGTTTCTGTCGATGCTCCCGGCGCGGTTGCAATCATGCTGCTGGCTTCGGGCAATCCCGAACCGGCCGTTGCGACCTTTGCCTTTGGCCCGGGCGCTGGCCGTCAGTTCGCCGCCACCCGCATCCGTCTGGCCAAGACCCAGGACGTCTTCGCCATGGCCAAGATGGCCGACGGCTCGATCGTTCAGGCTCAGACCACAGTCAAGGTCACCATCGGCGGCTGCGGCGGCTGAGACACAGAGACAGGAGAAATATCATGGTCGAAGAAGTAAAACCCCGGGTAAAAGTGCCCAAGTCCGCTGCTGCAGGCGAAGTCGTGACGATCAAGGCGCTGATCTCTCACAGCATGGAGTCGGGTCAGCGCAAGGACAAGGACGGCAGTCTGATCCCGCGCAAGATCATCAACCGGTTCACCTGTGATCTGAACGGAGTGAACATTGTTGACGTTGCCATCGAACCGGCTGTGTCGACCAACCCGTATTTCGAATTCGACGCCAAAGTCGATGCAGCGGGTGACTTCAAGTTCACCTGGTATGATGACGACGGTTCGGTCTACGAGGACGTCAAGCCGATCGCGATCGGCTAGCGGTCAAGCAAAAGGGGAGGAAAAGCCATGAACCGCACAGCCACATCACTGGTCGCCTTGACCTTCGGCCTTGCCCTTGCGGGTGCGGCCATGTCCGATCCCGTCGATGACACTCTGGTCGTCGAAAGTGAGGAGGGGTCAGTAGAACTGGTCACCACCGCACCGGCCCCGGATTTCCTCAAGGATGTCGTCGATACGATCTACTCCGGCTGGCACTATCGTGAGGACGAGACACGGGATCTTGAACGCGACGACTTCGACAACCCGGGGATGGTCTATGTTGACCGTGGCCGTGACCAGTGGAACGCGGCAATCGGTTCGGGCGGAGAAAGTTGCGCAGGCTGCCATCAGGGTCCTGAATCCATGGCGGGACTTCGGGCTGTCACGCCGCGCGTCGATGCAAAGACCGGTGCGCTGATGACGGTCGAAAACTACATCGACGCTTGCGTGACCGAACGCATGGGTCTGGAATCCTGGTCCTGGACCAGCAACGAGATGAAGGACTTGCTTTCCCTGATCTCGATGCAGTCGCGCGGCATGCCTGTCGACATCAAGATTGATGGGCCGGCAGCGCCGTTCTGGGAAAAGGGCAAGGAAGTCTACTATACCCGCTTTGGGCAGTTGGAAATGTCGTGCGCGTCTTGTCACGAGGATAATCAGGGCAAGTACATCCGCGCCGATCACCTCAGCCAGGGTCAGATTAACGGCTTCCCGACTTACCGTCTGAAGGATGCAGGCATCCTGTCGGCCCAGCAGCGCTTTGTCGGCTGCGTCCGCGACACCCGCGCCGAGACGTTCAAGCTCAACTCGGACGAGTTCAAGGCGCTGGAGCTTTACGTCGCTTCGCGCGGCAACGGGCTGTCGGTCGAAGGCGTCTCTGTTCGGCACTAGACCACATCGGATGGCCGCCGGGCATTTCTGGCGGCCATTCATATTTGAAGCATCCACCTGCAGGGCTCCAGCCTGACGCGTCCGCGCGATCGGGGCTTTCTGTCCACACGTCAAGGAGAACGGGATGATAACCCGGCGCGAATTTCGTCAGGCCTCGCTCGCCGCTTCGGCGATCTACGGCGCCTCCGGTTTCGGCAACTGGTCACGGTTGGCCGCGCAACAGGCGCTGAGCCAGGACCAGCTGTTGCAGTTCGACGATTTCGGCAATCTGACCCTGATTCACATCACCGACATCCACGCCCAGCTGAAACCGATCTGGTTCCGTGAACCCGAATGGAACGTCGGCGTCGGCGATGCCAAGGGCCAGCCGCCACATGTGGTTGGCCGCGCTTTTCAGGACATGTTCAAGATCGCACCGGGCAGCCCCGAAGCCTATGCGTTGACCTACGACGATTTCTCCGCGCTTGGCCGCACCTATGGCCGGATGGGCGGGATGGACCGCGTTGCCACCGTGGTCAAGGCGATCCGCGCCGCGCGCCCCGAAAGTCTGCTGCTGGATGGCGGCGACACGTGGCACGGGTCGATGACCAGCTATCTCACGAAGGGCCAGGATATGGTCAACGTGATGAACGCGTTGGGCACCGATGCTATGACCAGCCACTGGGAATGGACCCTCGGCACCGCCCGCGTGCAGGAAATCGTCGAGTCCCTGCCCTTCCCCTTCCTTGGCGCGAACATCTTCGACGCCGAATGGGACGAACCGGCCTTCGAGCCCTACAAGATCTTCGACAAGGCCGGGTTGCGCATCGCGGTGATCGGACAGGCCTTCCCCTACATGCCCATCGCCAACCCGAAATGGATGTTCCCCGAATATTCGTTCGGCATCCGCGAGGAACGGATGCAAGAGGTCGTGGACGAGGTTCGTGCCGAGGGCGTCGATCTGGTCGTCTGCCTGTCGCACAACGGCTTTGACGTCGACAAGAAGATGGCCTCGCGCGTCAGCGGCATCGACGTGATCCTGACCGGCCACACCCATGACGCGATCCCCGAGCCTGTTCTGGTTGGCCAGACCATCCTGATCGCCAGCGGCAGCCACGGCAAGTTCGTGTCGCGCATAGATCTGGATGTGCGCGACGGCAAGATGATGGGCTACCGGCACAAGCTGATTCCGATCTTCTCGGACGTGATCACGCCCGACCCCGACATGGTCGCCCTGATCGACACCGAACGCGCGCCGTTCAAGGCCCAGCTTGAGGAAAAGATTGGCATCACCGAAAGCCTCCTGTATCGGCGCGGCAACTTCCAGGGCACCTGGGACGACCTCATCTGTGACGCGGTCCGCAGCGAACGTGACGTGCAGATCGCGCTTTCCCCCGGCGTGCGCTGGGGCGCCTCGCTGCTGCCCGGCGACGCGATCACGCGTGAGGATATCCACAACGCCACCTCGATGACTTACGGCCAGGTTTACCGGACCGAGATGACTGGCGAGACGATCAAGACCGTCCTCGAAGACGTGGCCGACAACATCTTCAACCCCGATCCCTACTATCAGCAGGGTGGCGACATGGTCCGCATCGGCGGCATGGGCTTTACCTGTGACGTGTCGAAAGCCATCGGCAACCGGATCACCGAGATGGTTCTGCTCCAGTCGGGCGAGGCGATCGACCCCACCAAATCCTACACCGTCGGCGGCTGGGCATCGGTCAACGAAGGCACCGAAGGCCCGCAGATCTGGGACGTGGTGGAAACGCATATCAAGAAGCTGGGCACCGTCCGGCTAGACCCCAACCCCTCGGTCAAAGTGGCCGGGATCTGAACAGGAGAGTTCGCCATATGAACGACGAACCCACACCCTCGCGCCGCGCCTTTCTGGTCGGCTCCGCCGCTGCCGGGGCGGGACTGGTGGCCACAGCCGCCACAGCACAAACGGCCGACCCGCTCATCACCGACGTGCAGACTTGGGCAACCGCCTTTGGCGATCCGGTCGATGCCGCACCCTACGGCATGCCGATCAGCTTCGAATCCCATGTGGTGCGCCGCAACGTCGAATGGCTGACCGAAAGCCCTGTCTCCTCGATCAACTTCACGCCGATCCACGCGCTAGAGGGCACGATCACCCCCCAGGGCTGCGCGTTCGAGCGTCATCACTCCGGGGCGATCGAACTGTCGAAGTCCGACTACCGCCTGATGATCAACGGGCTTGTCGACAAGCCGCTGGTCTTCACTTTCGAAGACCTTCTCCGCTTTCCCCGCCAGATCAACATAGCCTTTTGCGAATGTGCCGCGAATGGCGGGATGGAATGGGGCGGCGCGCAGCTGGAAGGCTGCCAGTTCACCCAGGGCATGATCCACAACATGGAATATACCGGGGTCATGCTGCGCGACCTTTTGGCGGAAGCGGGCGTGCAGCCGGAAGGCAAGTGGGTCTATGTCGAGGGCGCGGATGCATCCTCGAACGGCCGCTCGATCCCGCTGGAAAAGGCGCTGGACGACGTGATGGTGGCCTTCTTTGCCAATGGCGAGGCCTTGCGCAAGGAACATGGCTACCCCGTCCGGCTGGTCGTGCCCGGCTGGGAAGGCAACATGTGGGTCAAATGGGTCCGCCGGATCGGGATCTATGATCAGGCGGTTGACAGCCGCGAGGAAACCTCGAAATACACCGACATGATGCCCGATGGCCGGGCGCGGAAATGGACCTGGGTGATGGATGCGAAATCCGTCATAACCTCGCCCAGCCCGCAAGCCCCGATCCGCCACGGCAAGGGCCCGCTGGTCGTTACGGGCCTTGCCTGGTCCGGCAACGGCAAGATCACCCAGGTCGATATCTCGATCGACGGTGGAAATACCTGGACCCCAGCCCGCATTACCGGCGAGGCGCGGTCAAAGGCCCTGACACGGTTCCACTATGACATGAACTGGGACGGCTCCGAGATGTTCATCATGTCCCGCGCCATGGACGAGACCGGATATGTCCAGCCCACAAAACAGGCTCTCCGCGACATTCGCGGATTGAACAATGTTTACCACAACAATGGCATCCAGGTCTGGTGGGTGCGCGCTGACGGAGAGGTCGAGAATGTCGAAATCGCCTGAGTTCCCGACCATCCTGCTTGTCACGGGCTGGGCCACGGCGGCCACAGTTGCCGCTGTCCTGTTCGCCTCCACCGGCCGTGAAGCGCCTGCTGAAACCGCGCCCGCAGCCGTGCCTGCCGCTGTGACCGCCGAAGCGACCCCGGAACCC